>CAMLNG010000297.1 GCA_946481195.1 uncultured Chromatiaceae bacterium | reverse complement strand
CGCACACCCTATCAACCGGATGCGCAGGCGCTTAAGCGGGTGGAGCTGCTACAACAGCTTGGCCGTTAAAGGCGGCGCAGTTGTCGGCAGGATTTTCAGCACGGCCTGCAGCGTATGCAGCAATGGCGCCAGTAAAGCTGGCGCATGGTCAAAGATAAAAAAGTGATCGCCCCGGCAAAGCCGGACCGAAACCGGTTTGGTAAAACATTGTTGCCAGGCCTGCAGATCGGCGGCGCTGATATCCGGATCGGCGTCACCACCAAAAATCCAGCAGGGTGGCCCTGCCAGCGCTGGACGGTCGGGCGCACTGCGGTACTGTTCGACGTGGGCGAAATCGCGTTGCAGCATCGGCAGAAACAAATCCAGCAACTCATCGTTTTGCAGGATCTCGGCCGGCGTGCCATTCATTTCACGCAGTAACTGAATAAAGGCCGTACGATCCTTGTTGGCAACATCCCGCGTGGTGGGCGGTAAAAACGGTGCGCGGGCGCCACTGAGCACCACTGCGGCCGGTTGCATGGGGACTGGCAGCAGATGCAGAATTTCAAAGGCGATGCGCGCCCCCATGCTGTGGCCGTACAACACCCAGGGTCGGTCAGTGATAAGTGCCGGCAGATCGGCGGCAATCGCCGTTGCCATCTGGACAATCGACAAGTCATTGCGCTGATGAAAGCGTCGGCCACGGCCCGGCAACTGCACCGTCTGCAGCTCCAGCCAGGCCGGTAGCAAAGGTAACCAGGGCCGGTACACATGTTCGTTGCCACCGGCAAAAGGTACGGCCAGCAGCAGGGCAGGCTGGTGGACCGCGGCAGTCGGATGCTGCGGGCTGAACCAGCAGCTGTGTGTGTGCGGCGCTTGCATCAGCTGCGGCTCAGACTCAGCACTTTGCCGCTATCGATCACCACCAGGAAAGACTGGCCGGCGGTGGCCTGGCACAGATCCAGCGCTTTGCCGTTAATACTGAACTCGCCTTTGCAGTTCTGCAGGCTGAACCAGCTGCTGGGCTGGCCTTTTTCCAGCAATTGTGTGCTGCTGCCGGCTTTGACCTCAATACCACTGGCTGTGGCAAAAAACCGTACCCGGTATACGCCACTCTGGTCACTGCTTTGTTTTTTAAAAGCGCTGATGCGGGGGGCTTTGTTGTCCTGCCAGGCCACGACTGTCTGGTCGTCGTCGTTTTTGACGTCATATACCAGGTGGTTACTGCCAATTTTATCCAGCCGGTGAAAACTCTGCACTGAGACGCGGTAATCGATATTGTCGCGTCTGACTTTGGCACTGATACTGTCCTGACCCGCTTCGAGGCTGCCGGCACGGTATTTACTGTCGCTGATATTCGGCGCTTTGCCGGTATAGTCGTGGGCGCCGATGTGGATGTCGACCGGCTCGTTGCTGGCATTGATCAGCTGATAGGTATTTTTGTAATCGTAATCTTTAATAATATCGCGCACTGTACTGACCTTACAGCCTGGTAATGTGAGTACAGTAACTAAAGATAACATCATGATTTTACGCATATTTAACTCCAGTTTCCTTACATTTGTTTAAATTGCGCCGCAAAAGTGCGGCTCAGCGGTAATACATCCGGATGTTCTTTCAAATGGATTTGATGACGACCAAACAAGTCTTTTTCGACATAAGCGACAGCGCGCAGACTGACGATGAAGCTGCGGTGGATCTGGGCATAGCACTGGCTATCGAGCTGGCGGATCAGCTCCTTGAGCGGTGTGCGGATCACATGGCGTTCATGCGCAGTGACCAGTTCAGTGTATTTGTCCGAGGCCTGAAAAAATAACACTTCGTCCAGTGCCACCAGCCGGGTCTGATTGGCGAGACCTACATGAAACCAATGCAGTTTTTGTTGCTGAACCTGCAAATCCGCCAGACATTTGGCAAGCAAAGCCGGGTCTGGCTGCAGCTGCTGACGCAGCCGGTCGATGCATTTTTTTAAGCGTTCATCTGACACTGGTTTTAATAAATAATCGGCTGCCGCGCGTTCAAATGCCGCTACGGCATATTCATCAAAAGCAGTGACAAACACGGCCCGGGTCTGGTGCAGGCTTTCGGCAACCTGTAGACCATTGAGGCCGGGCATGCGGATATCCAAAAATGCAAAATCCGGTTTGTGCTGATGTACCAGGCTCAATGCTTCCACGCCGTTGCGGGCGGTCGCGACCAGTTCAAGTTCCGGCCACAGATGGTGCAAACGGTCACACAGATAATTCAACAGCAGGGGTTCGTCATCAGCAATCAATGCAGTTGGCATACAGCTATCACTCTTGGTTAATGGCAACACGAGGGGAAGATGGATCTGCTGAGGAAACTTCCTGCAGCAGGACCGCCGGGGGCGTGTCGAGCGCGGCAAGCGGCAGACAAAGTTCGCTGATACAGCCATGTGGCGGATTGTCATAAAGCGCCAGCCTGGCTTTATCGCCGTACAGGTGATGCAGGCGGTTACGTACATTGGCCAGGCCAATCCCGCTGGTGGACTGCAAAGTTTGCGCTTCGAGTCCGACACCATTGTCACTGACTTTCAGGCATAGCTGCTCTGCATGCAGCTCGGCATGGACCCGGATATGGCCCTGCTGCAACGAAGGCTCGATGCCGTGTGCCAGCGCATTTTCCACCAGCGGCTGCAGCAGTAGTGGCGGTAGCAGTTTGCCATAGAGTTCCGGGGCAATATCAATGCTGAAAGACAGCCGGTCACCTAGCCGGATCCGGGCAATTTCCAGCAGTTTTTCAATCAGTTCCAGTTCGTGTTGTAAGGTCGATAATGGCCGGCGGGTGCGTTGCAGGCTGGCGCGCAGATAGCCGTTAAAATGCGTCAGCATGGTTTGCGCCTGCTGCGGATTAAACATGATCAGGCTATGCACATTGGCCAGGGTATTAAATAAAAAATGCGGTTCAATCTGCGCCTGCAAAAACATCAGCTGGGCCTGAGTGTCGGCCTGGCGGTATTCGGCCAGCAGCCGGCGTTCCCTTTCCAGTTCGGCGCGGTACACCTGGCCCTGATAACGCACCAGTACAAAACTGGCGGCGATGATGGCCACCACCAGCGGTAAAATCAGGCTGCGCCAGCCAATATCCGGATTTTGCTGCATAAACTGAAATACATCGGGTGAACCCAGTACCGCCGCGATTTTCAGCCCCAGATACAGGCCTGGTGGCACCGCCAGCAGCTGGATGAGCCATACCGGCAGGCGCTTGCGTGCCAGCAGGTGGCCCAACTGTGTTAAACCCCAGATACAACCGCCGACGGCATTGGCATAAATCAGTTTGATTGGCCAGCTGGTGCTGTCGTCGAGCAGGTACATCAGGCTGGCGATGACAAAGTTAATCGCCAGTAAAATCAGGATCTCACGCAGCCAGTGGCGCAGATCTTTCGGGGCTGCAGGTGCATGCATAAATTCAGCTCATGTTAAAAGTAATAACGCCACAGAGGCCGCGCTGGCCTCATTTAAAATGCTGTGCTTTGCCAGATTGGTTATTGGAAAGCATTCATTAGAAATTAAATGGGTTTAATATGTATTAAAAGTTAATTTATAGGATTAATGATGTACTTTTAAGGTTGTCATGACTAATTAAAATCGATACACCAGTAGTAACATCGCTTCGATACTGCGGTCTTCATCCACCAGCGGGCTTCGTTGCAGGTTATCTGCCAGCTGGGTGACGCCGGCATTGCCGAGCAACACCGTTTGGGCACTGAGTGGATATTGCACGCGCAGGTCCAGCCGGTAGTTCATTTCTGCTTCGGTCTGAAACACCGGCCGACCGACGCTCAGGTTCTGATTGCCCGGTGCCACGCCGTAAATCCGCTGGGTGTAATCTGGATTCATCCAGCTGGCCGCAGCGACGGCCATCAGGCGCAGACCGGATTGATGCTGAAACAACGGCAGTTCCAGCGCCAGGTCAACCACCAGGGCGTCGCGGTCTTCGTTCAGTTGCTGCGCCAGCTGGATCGAAAACCAATACCAGCGCAGGCCAACAGAGCCGGTAACTTCGGTGTCCGGCGCCTGATAGCCAGTGAACACCGGGTCGTCTGAGAGTTTTGAACTCAGGCTGGTGTCGGCGTCATAGCCGTTGTCGCGAATGCCGGCACCGGCGTAGAGGCGGAAGTTTTTGTCCCGGACGAAGCTGTAGCTCACCAGGTTGCCTTGTTCAAAGCCGAGGCGCCAGCCGCCGTTGCTGGCAATAAAATACGGAATAGCGCTGGTGATTGTCAGCATTTTCTTCCAGACCTGTTGCTGGCTGAGGACTCCGGCACCTGCTTCAAACTGCCAGGGTTCGGCTACGGCTGCTGCACTGTGCAGACCGAGCACTAGTGCGACACATCGGGGCAGTTGAAGAGGCAATAGGCGGTACAACAGATGGGAAAGGTGACATAACGCAGACATAAAAGCTCCTTGTCAGAAAAGGGTCAGAGAGCCATACAGTAACGAGCCAGGATATTGCCGGCTTTGGTTTGTGATTGAAGGCAATGGCAGCCGATAAAGCGCTGACACTGCGGACAAGCGGTGGTTTTTCCGCCTCCGGCTTCAATTGAGGAGCAGGGATGACAGCACAATTATGTGCTGGCTTGAGGCTGTGGCGGTGCCGACGCAGGTCCCTGAACCGGGCCAGTTTTTTGCAGTCCCAGCTGCTAACGCAGGACTGGTCGGCAACATGGTGCGCCGGTATTGAGATTTGGCTGGATTATCAGATGGATACAAACGGCGTGCAGGTACTGACCGAAGTCAGCAGCCGCACTACCGCTGTCGCACAGGGGGCTTAAGCTTTTTTCCGCGCGCTTAACCGCACCCATTCGTCTTTGACCGCGACCGGGTCAAAGTCAAATTCGTTGCTGTAGGCGTCAATGACCGATTGCGCCTGGCTTTCCAGAATACCGGACAGCGCCAGCAAACCACCGGGCCGGACATAAGCGCTGATGATCTGACTGAGTTCAGCCAGCGGGCCGGCTAGGATATTGGCGACAACCACGTCCGCTGCTAACTTCGGCTGGTCTTTGGGTAAATACAGTTCAATCTGGCCGGCAACGTCATTACGTGCTGCATTGGCGGTACTGGCTTCAATCGCTTGTGGATCGATGTCGATACCGACCACGCGTCTTGCACCGAGTTTCAGCGCCGCAATGCCTAAAATACCGGAGCC
>CAMLNG010000296.1 GCA_946481195.1 uncultured Chromatiaceae bacterium | reverse complement strand
TCGAGGTGTCCTGGATTGGCGGGTAATGAATTGGCCGCAAAATTGAGTTGCCGTAATTCACTTTGTCAGCAAAGTATTTTTGTTCTTGTTTTAAGAACAAAGCCAAAGCTTCCAGCACCTGACAACCTAAGTTTTCCAGCGCCTGATACAGCGTATAAGTTGCGGCTTTGAATTCCGGTACTTCAGCTGGCCAGACATTTGGATATAAACATTCATGTGGTGCCGGGCCAGACAGCTCACGACCGACATGGAAGAACTCTTTTAAATCCGGATGCTTGCTGTCTTTGGCTTTCTCAACACCAAATCCCGTGTAGCCCCGCGCGCCGCCTTGACCCGGCACATGGTACTGCTGTTTTACTTCAGTCGGTAAAGCAAAAAATTGCTTAATTGCTTTGTAGGTTTCCCCAACCACTTCGTCTGAAATACCGTGGCCACTGATGCCACAGAATCCAAACTCAGTGTAGGCTTTGCCAATTTCGGCAACAAAGGCGTCTTTGTCGGTGGCAAACCGTCTGATGTCCAACGTAGGGACTTGTTGTTGAGTCATAATTTCGACCTGTTTTTAACTTAACGAGAAGAAAAAGCCTGCGATCGCCGCACTCATCAGGTTTGCTAATGTGGCGGCAAACAGTGCTTTTAAACCCAGCTCTGCAATATCTCCACGCCGGCTTGGTGCCATGCTGCCAAGACCACCCAGCAAAATGGCAATCGACGAGAAGTTTGCAAAGCCACACAGCGCTATCGTGACAATAATCTGCGTGTGCGCTGACAATTCACCAGCCTGCACATGCTTCATAAAATCAACGTAAGCGACAAATTCATTAATCACCAGTTTCTGACCGATAAAACTGCCGGCCAACCGGGCTTCTTCCCAGCTCACACCTAAAATAAACGCCAGTGGCTGGAATAAATAACCAAAAATCAGCTGTAATGTCAGACCTTCAAACCCAGCCAGACTACCAACCCAGCCGACCACGCCATTGACCAGCGCAATCAGACCGACAAAGGCCAGTAACATAGCGCCGACATTTAATGCCAACTGCAAACCACTGGCTGCGCCTGCTGCAGCTGCGTCGATGACGTTGGTATTTTTTTCGTCTGCGGTTAATTCAGTTAAATCATTTTTTGGTGTGTCAGTTTCCGGCAACAATAATTTAGCCATCAGCAAACCACCAGGTGCTGCCATAAAACTAGCAGCAATCAGATATTTGAGTTCAACGCCCATGCCGGCATAACCCGCCAGTACCGAACCAGCCACTGACGACAAGCCCCCGACCATCACAGCAAAAAGCTCTGAACGGGTCATGGTCGGAATAAAGGGCCGCACAACTAATGGCGCTTCAGTCTGACCGACAAAAATGTTGGCCGCACTATTCATCGATTCCGGCCGGCTGGTACCGAGCAGCTTTTGTAAACCACCACCGAGCACACTAATCACCACGCGCATCACGCCAATGTGATACAGCACAGCAATTAAAGAAGAGAAGAAAATGATGACTGTTAGAACGTGAATGGCAAACACAAAGCCATATTTTTTTGCGCCCGTATCACCGAATAAAAATAAAATACCTTCGTTGGCATAGCCAATGACTGCACCAACAGCATCAGAAACACTAATCAGCACATCTTTACCGGCCGGCACATAAAGCACAAAAGCACCAATCGCCAGCTGAATTGCAAAAGCGCCACCGACAGTACGCCATTTAATGGCGTGGCGGTGCGTCGAGCAAAGATAAGCGATTAACAAGATGGCAGCGATGCCAACTAAACTCATCATATTGATTTTCCTTGGATTTTAGGTCCGCTACAGCACTGCGGAATTATTGTTCTTGTGATGCTGAAATCCTAGGATAGCATCAAAAGATCAAGTAGTTACAGTTTCAAAGCGGGAGCCGGAATCATTGATTCTGACTGAGAATTGCTCGTATGGGGTTGTCTGAACTTGAAGTTTTGCCGGCCGATTATATAGCAGAAGTATTGCAGTTGAAAAGAGACTAATTTAACAGCAATGCAAACAATCATCTGCCCGCACGATTTCTGGTTTTCGCGGCTAAATTCGCGATGTTCAGCACAAAATTGTGGAAAAACAAATCCCGCCGCAGCGGGATTTATCAACAGATTTTAGCGGCTTAATTCGATAACAGCGCGCGGATTTTGGTTTTTAAAATATCAATAGCAATCTGATTTTTGCCACCGCGGGTCACCACAATATCGGCATATTGTTTTGACGGTGCGATAAACTCAAAAAATGCCGGCCGCACGTAGTTTTCATATTGCTCAGTGATGGAGCTGATAGTCCGGCCACGGTCTTCCACGTCACGTTTAATCCGGCGTAACAAACAAATATCCAGCGGCGTGTCCATAAACACTGTGATATTAAACTGCTCGCGTAAACGCGCATCGGTCAGCAACAAAATACCTTCGACCAGCACCACTTTTGCCGGCTGCACTTTGATAGTTTCCGCTTTACGGGTATGGGTTTTATAACAATACTGCGGCATCTCGACGGCGATGCCATCACGCAGCTGCTGCAGGTGCTGCGCTAATAATTCGTGTTCAAAGGCCGCTGGATGGTCGTAGTTAGTCAGCACCCGTTGGTCCATCGACAGATGATCCTGATTGCGGTAATAAGCATCCTCTGCTAACACGGAGATCCGTTCTCCGCCAAATTCTGCCACCAGTTCCTGATAAACGGTGGAAGCAAATAAACTTTTGCCGGATGCGGAAGCGCCGGCAATGGCGATGATGGTTGGTTTGGCCACGGTGATTATTCTTCTTTGAGGATGTTTTGTTAATTATCGCCAATTCACGGCAGATTAGAAACCACTGTTACAGGGAAAATACTGCTTCTCTGCTACGGATTGAGTAAAAAACAAAACGCCGGCATTTGCCGGCGTTTTTCTTCACTACAACAATTCCACTTAGAACTTGTAGCTGACGCCTACTTTGATGCGCCAGGTTGATTCTTCAGTGTAGAACTTGTCCCAGTTGTTGGTATTTGAAGTCACGTTGCTGTAAACATACTTGTTGTTGGTTTGATTCAACACGAAGTTAGACAGCGTCATGTCACCAAAGTCATCGCCGTACACTTTACCTTTATCTTTATCGATCAGGTTCAGCAGGTTATCAACTGTGAAATACACAGTGCCTTTATGACCTTCAGCAAACCCTGGGATTTCCTGACGGACTGACAAGTCCAGTGTAGTGACCCAAGGCGTGGTGTTCACGCCTTTTGGCAGGTATTGCCCCTGGTATTTATCCAGACCCAGCGCAGTTACTGTGTTCCAGAACGCAGTTTCAGACGCGGCATCAGCAAAAGTTACGACGCTGTTATCACCCTTTTTCGGAATGAATGGCAGGAAGTAGTTGTTGGTTGTGCCCGGGCTTAACTGCAGGTACGGGTTAGTCGCTTTGTTCGAACCGTTGAAATCAGCTACACCCAGAACATAAGTAATTGGCTTGCCTGATTTACGCTCAAAGAACAGGTTGAAGTTCGTCGCGTAGTTGGCGAAGAACTCAGTTTCGTAACCCAGATTCACGACAAAACGGTGCTCAGTTTCAAAAGAACCACGGCCAATCAGCACGTCGTTACGGTTGATCACGGCGTTGTTACCGTAGTTAGAACCTGCAGTAGAGCTGGTTGCCGGTGCACCTTCAGTGATATCCATATTGGTATATGAAGTACGCAGGCTGACACCGCTGTCCCAGTTTTTCGCCAGTTGCGTGCTGAATACTTTGGCACGACCGTCTTCATCGGCATTGGTCAGCATGATATCTACGACACCGTCGGTATCGTTATAGATGTTACGCAGGCCATCCGGTGTAGTACCGACTTTCTCTGAATCACGGATAGACACGTCTTTCCAGTACGAGCTGTCTTGTTTCTTGATGTACAGGTATTCAGTGGTCCAGGTGATTTCATCACCCACCAGTGGCAGGCTGAAAATATAGTCTGCGCCTAACTGCGCACGCCAGTCAGAAGGCAGGTTGAAGTTCGGGTCCACCAGGTTGGTGTTACCACCGGTAGTCACGCCAGCCACTGCGTCTTTTAACGACTGTGGAACTTCAGTGATGCTGACGTTGGCGACGTTACTTTGTGAACGATCACCGGTACCAACACCTGGGTTAGAGTAGCTGTTAGAGATCCAAACGGTTGGCTGGCCACCAGAGAAACGACCGACACCACCACGAACTGTCAGATCTTCAGTCATCATGTAGCTGAAGCCAACACGTGGTAAGAAGATATCTGCACCGTCCAGGTTTTCGTCGTTACGATAGCCGGTACGGGCTTCTGAGAACTTGTTATAAACAGATTTATCAGAAGAACCTAAACGCTCATAACGCAGACCGTAGTTCAGCGTGAACTCATCAGTCACAGCCCACTCATCCTGTGCATACAGAGCGTGTTCATCACGCACGAAGCTTGCAGCAACGTCGTCCGGGTTGTGTGTTACAGAGTTCTGGTAACGCACTGACTGTGCCAGACGGTTTTGGAAGTTAGCGATACCGTTGAAAGTATACTGACCTTTAGTGCGCTGCAGGAACAGGTTGAAAATGTCCAGGCGCTTCAGCTGGTAACCGAAGGTCAAACGGTGGTCGTCCATCAGGTATTCACCGTCAGCAGCGATGATCCAGGTTTTCTTTTTCAGGTCATTTGAGTGACGGCTGATGTCGCTACCGATAGAGATAGTAGAAGTTTGCGTTGGTGTACCGCCAAAACGTGGTACCAGGATAGACACTTCACCGAAATCGCCCAGTGATTTTTGTACTGTGGCAACGTCCATGTAAGTGGCGCTTAACTGGGTAGAGAATTCTGAGGTCCAGTCTGAGTAAAGTTTAAACGCGTGGTTGTTCAGCGTTTCTTCTTTGTTGTACCAGTTTGACGACAAACGCATGTTGGTTGAAGTCGACTGGTTACCCTGGGTCTGGTTACCTTTGTTGTACTGATAGGTATAAGCAGCACGGTGGATATCAGAGATATTCCAGTCCAGTTTCACTAACAGTTTTTCGTCAGTTTCTTCCGGTACTACGTTCCAGTCACCAACATCAACACCGTAGACAGATTTAGCGATCTGAGTAACCTGATTGATCTGATCTTGTGTAACTAAAGCAGCGTTTGACAGACCTGCGCCCGTCGGGCCCCACTCCAGCGGA
>CAMLNG010000295.1 GCA_946481195.1 uncultured Chromatiaceae bacterium | reverse complement strand
ACGGCAATTGGTTGTAGCAACCGGCGTAACCTAATAAAGTCGGGATTAAATCCAGATGCTGGCTGACCTGGTTGTAGCGTTGTTGCCGCAGCGTCGGCCAGTGAAAGAAGATCTGTGCCGGCCCCAATGCAAAACGTTCACCTTTACCGGCTAATTCAACCACCAGCAATTGTTGATCGGCCGATCTTTGTTTCAGTTCTGCCGTCAGTAGCTGCGGGTCTTGTTGTAAGTGGACACGCACTGCGGCAGCTGCAGAAGGTTGCTGCGCCAGCCACGGTAGTTGCTGTTGCCAGTGTGAGTCCGCGATAAATTGCAGATAACCGGCGGGTAACTGCGTCAACCAGGCGGGTGCTTGTGCCGGCGCTATGTGCGCGAGTTGACCGTGTAACAAATTGGTCAGTGCAAGCGACGCATCCCTTGGTGCCAGATGTTGTGGCAGGGTCTTAAAATTCTGTAACTGTAGCAGTTGTAGTTGCTCTGCATTGAGGTCCGCCACCAGCCAGATATCCAGTGGCGCTGCCTGTGGTGCAGCGCTACAGGATAATTGCACGGCTTGCGGTATTGTTGTCGCCTGTTGCAGCCAGCTTTGTTGTTGCGGACCTGTACTGCGCGCGCTGATGATTTGATAACGGTTTAACACAGTACGGGCTGTCGCCGGATAGCTGAGCGGTAAGGTGTTGTCCTGCCGGGTGATGCTGCTGATTTCGGTTGCATCAGCCCAGATGTGTAACAGATGGCTGCTGACAAAACTGCCGAGGAACAGCAATAAAGCCGGAGCACCAATGCCGGATCTTTTCAGACGTTCAATCTTTTTCCAGCAAAAATTGCTGCACAACAGTTCTATCGCCAGCAGCAATAACCCAACCGATAACGTGATCAGGATAAAATTGCGTAAGTTGGTGACCACCTGCTGGCGCAATAAATCGACGGTTTGTTCCCAGGAAGCGCTGCCGGCGTGATAACCGAGGCTGTGATAGACATAGGCATCAAAAATCAGTGCAACCAGACCACAACTCGCCAGCAATGCAGCCACCCCGCGCACATGGCGCTGTGACGGAAAGACCAGGCTGACCGGAAAAATAGTGACAATAAAAAACAGCAAACAGATAAAAGCAGTGTGACCGAGCCAGTTCAGCACCAGATAAATCCAGCCAGTGGCATCGGGCGGTAACGGATCTGCGAGGAAAAAACTTAAAGTAACAGGTAAGGCCAGCAACACATTAAAAAAAGTAAACCAATGGCCCCAACGCAGCAGCCGGTTGACTTTATTGACAAGCGACAGGTCTTGCTCGAGTACCATAAATCAGTGCGACTTTGCCGAAATGGAGTCGACCAGCACCTGAGCGAAGGATTTCGCTACATCCCGCTGCTGCGCCGCCGGCACATGAGTCTGGATAATATGGCTGATAGTATTGCCAAGGCACATCAGGCTCAGTTCGGTATTGGCATCCTGCTGGCGCAAGGTGTCGAGCAGCAGGTTCATAATAGTTTCAATCTGGGCGGTGCTGTACTTGGATTGGATCGGCATGAATTACTCTGAAATGAAGGCTGTAAAACAGGTAGAATGGTAACAGAATTCGGTTAAACAGGAAAATTTATGTCTGTTGATGTCCACGCGCTGGCGATTAATTTTATTGAAGCCAACGAGTCTGCGCAGTTAACCGCGCATTTCCGGCAGGACCTGCTTAGTATCACGCCGCATGTTGCCTTGTTACTGGAGCAATTACATCTGGCCTACAACGGCAAACCGGCCAAAGGTTATGCCAGTTTCAGCAGTGACAAAACAGAGCAGATGCTCGAACCGCTGGGACAGTGGCAGCATGGCGAAAAATCGTTTTTAAGTCTGGCCGAGCATGCGACTGCGGCACTGGTGGTGGAACTAACTAAACACCAGATCCCTGAAACCGGTTATCTGATGTTGTGCCACTATCGTTATCTGGCGAACGAATATCTGTTTGTCGCTTTGCTGGGCAGCAAAGAGCATTTCAGTCTGACTTCAGATTTGCAACTCGCCAGCAGTAAACACCTGGATATTGCCAGGATGCAGCTGGCGGCGCGCATTGATTTGACAGAACTGGCCAGTGCGCCGGAGCAGGGCAAATATATCTCTTTCATTCGTGGCCGGGCCGGTCGCAAAGTGGCGGATTTTTTCCTCGACTTTTTGGGTGCCGCCGAAGGGGTGGATCCCAAGGCCAGCAGTAAAGTGGTGTTGGCGTCGGTTGAAGAGTATTTAAGTGCATCCGATTATGACGCCGGCGAAAAAAATGACGTGCGTAAGCAGGTGTATCAGTACTGCGAAGAGCGCGCCAAGCAGGGCCAGGACGTGCGGCTCGATGAATTGTCCGCCACCGTCGACAGCTCGGATGACCATGCCTTTATCCGTTATTGTCAGGAACAGGATATCGCCGTGGCTGAAGAGTTTCCGGTTGATGTGAAGGAGCTGAAAACGCTGGTGAAATTCTCCGGCGCCGGCGCCGGTCTCAGCCTGAGTTTTGAGCAGAAACTGCTGGGTGAGCGGGTGCAATATGATGCGGAGCGGGATGTACTTATCATCAAAGGTACACCACCGAATTTGCGTGACCAGTTACAGAAGTTTATCCGCGGTTATTCCAGCTTTGACAAAAAAGGCGAATAAACCGCGCTAAAACTGTTGTGAAAGCGGCGCAGTTTAATCAGCGCCGCCGTCGTTGTCACCGGATGCTTGTGTTGATGAATGAGCAGGCGCATCGGTGCCAGTTTTACTGGCAGGTGTATCGGCCTGATTTTTTTCACCGGCCGTTACGAGCACAGGACTGGTTTGAACTGCAGCGGCCGTTTGCGCCGGTTGTACCGGGCGGCTGACTGTAGTTTTGCGTTTTAACTGTTGTTTGCTGTTGCGCTTGAGCAGCCATAAATTGCCAATCAGCAGGGCGACAACCAGCACCACCATGAGCCATAAATCAGACATTGTCTTCTCCATCGATATTACAGATATAACGTTGATACAGCGCCGGCAGCATGGCACAAATCGTCTCACGCGCCGCTAGGCTGCTGTGTAAAATGGCCGTTTCCAGCACCGGTAGACTCAGCTGTTGTAAATAAACACTGGCGAGTGGCTGGTAACTTAAATGCCAGGGCTCTGCAGCCACGCCACCGCGGAAGCTGCGGTAAGGCCGGAAAAAACCAAAGCGGCCGGCATGCTGATTTAACCAGGTTGCGAGTCTGGCAAAGGGGCCATCAGGCGCATACTCTGCGGCGGTCAACTGTAACACATAGTCGGCCGGTACAGCTGCCTGGTCCCATACATCCAAATCAGTACCCCAATGATGACGACTGGCCCCGGGCAGCGCCGAATACAGCAGTACGGCATGGATTTGCTCAGTCAGTGGCAATTGGTCTAACACAACCACTTGACCAAGGCTGTCTAATACCGGACGTTCACCGCTGAGTTTGGCCTGAATAATCGCCTGCTGGCGGTTAAAGTCGCGCCAGCCGGAAGCAATGCGAAGCCTGATGCCATCCATTGCGGCCGCTTGCTGCATCGCCAGATAAGCTGCTGCGACCGCTGGCTGTAACAAGCGGCCCGGTTCGACTTCCTGCAATGGCGGGGCGTCGATACCGGTCAGTTGGCGGTCCGTCAGCGCGATGGCTGTTAAGTCAACAGATGCCACAGAATGGCCTCGTACATGTCGGTTAACAGGTCTAAATCGGCGACCCGTACATGTTCGTTGATTTTGTGAATAGTGCCATTACAGGGGCCAAGTTCCACCACCTGAGCGCCGGTTGGGGCAATAAAACGACCATCTGAAGTACCGCCGGTAGTTTCCAGTGAAGTTTCAAAACCCTGCACCAGGCGTACGGCTTTTACCGCAGCTTCGACCAACGGGCCGCGGTCGGTCAGAAACGGCAGACCGTTGAGCACCCATTCAATGTCGTACTGCAGCTGGTGCTGGTCTAACAGCGCCAGCACCCGTTGTTGCAGCTGCTCAGCGGTCACTTCCGTGCTGTAGCGGAAGTTAAAAGTGAGGCTCAGCTCCCCTGGCACCACGTTGGTGGCACCGGTACCAGCATGGATATTGGAGATCTGAAAACTGGTGGCCGGGAAAAATGCATTGCCGTGGTCCCAGACTTCTGTGCTAAGCGCCGCCAGTGCCGGTGCGGCTTTGTGAATAGGGTTGTCGACCAGATGCGGGTATGCCACATGGCCCTGTACACCTTTAATTTTCAGATAGCCGGTCAGACTGCCGCGCCGGCCATTTTTAATTACATCCCCGACTTGTTGGGTACTGGATGGCTCACCGACCAGGCACCAGCTGATTTTTTCCTGTCGCGCTTCCAGTGTTTCGATGACTCTTTTGGTGCCGTTGATAAATGGGCCTTCTTCATCACTGGTGATTAAAAAAGCGATATCGCCGGTAAGCAGCGGATTTTTTGCTAAAAAACGCTCAGTCGCTACAATCATCGCCGCCAGGCTGCCTTTCATATCTGCAGTGCCACGGCCGTATAACAAACCGTCGCGAATTTCAGGTTCAAACGGCGGGCTGTGCCATTGCTCAAGTGGGCCTGTCGGTACCACATCGGTATGGCCGGCAAAGCAAAACAATGGTTTACCCTGGCCACGGCGCGCCCATAAATTTAATGTATCTTCAAAAAACATCGACTCAATGTCAAAGCCAAGCGCGGCAAGGCGGTCGGCCATTAATTGCTGGCATCCTTCGTCCAGTGGCGTCACGGAGGGGCGGCGGATCAGTTCTTCAGTCAGGTGAAGTACGGCAGATTTTTCAGTCATGACAGATTCTTCAGGCATAAAAGGCTCAGAGACAAAATTGCTGATAAAGGCTGGCGTCAAAGCCAAGCAGAAATTGTTCGCCGCGTTGTAATAACGGGCGTTTGATCACCGCCGGATGCTGTTGCATCAGTTTTAAAGCGGACTCGGCATCGGCAATATTTTTTTCGCTGTCTGGCAAAGCACGCCAGGTGGTGCCGCGTTGATTAATCAGTTTTTCATAGCCAAGGACCGCAATCGCCTGGCGCAGCACGTCGGTAGGTACTCCGTCCACCCGGTAATCATGAAACTTCACCGTAACCGGCATTTGTTCGAGCAAACTGCGGGCTTTTTTCATCGTGTCACAATTTTTAATGCCGTAAATCACACAAGATGTCACGCAAACTTACTCCTGTCAGAATTGGTGTTA
>CAMLNG010000294.1 GCA_946481195.1 uncultured Chromatiaceae bacterium | reverse complement strand
TGCGGCCATGCCACATGGCACTGATCACTTTGTCACCACGCCACTGATGCAGCACAGCCGCCAAGACATGCAGCGCGACCAGACCCAGTAACAGATTAAAACCAAGCTCATGCCAGCTGCCGGCAAGGCTACTGAGCCAGTCTGGTACCTGGCTATACAGAGGCCCCTCAGTCATCACTTCGTCAGTCGTCATCAAACCAGAAAAAAATTGCAGGCCAACCAACAGCATTAACGCGATGATCATCAGTGCAGACAGCGGGTTATGCCCGGCTACAGCGGTTTTTGTTGCCAGATATTGCCTTAGTTGGCTGAAGCCTGGCACAAAATGGCGAAATCGGGCCGTCTCACTGCCAATCAGTCCCCAAATCAACCTCGCCCCTAACAGCGACGCCAGCGTATAGGCCAGCAACTGGTGGATACCATACCATTCCTGCTCAGCGCTGTACCAAAGCCCGGCCAGCAGCACAACCTGGAACCAGTGAAACAGCCGGACCGCCAGGTCAAAAATCTGTGTCGGCACGGATTGAATTAGTTGCATATAACCCCTGATCTTCTGTGATAATCTGAGTACTTCAAGTCAAAATGAGCGCATCTGCATGAAAATTATAAAAAATATGTTAGCAGTAGCCATAGTGTTGCTGGCGATTTTAGCCGCCGCCGCATATTGGATGGTGCATCAAAGTCTGCCGCTATATCAAGGTCAACTGACCGCAGCAGTGGAGCAACAGGTCGTATCCGGCCGCGACGCTCAGGGTTATTTGAGTATCCGGGCGCAGAACCGCGGAGATGCCGCTTTTGCCCTCGGTTTTGCTCACGCCCAGGAGCGGTATTTCCAGATGGACCTGATGCGGCGCAATTCCGCAGGTGAGCTGGCAGAATTGTTTGGTGCCGTCGCGCTTGATTTCGATAAAAAACAACGCATGCACCGCTTCCGCGACCGGGCGGACGACATTCTGAAAAATTTACCAAAACAGCAGCGTGATGTACTGGAACGCTATGCCGCCGGTGCCAACGCCGGGCTGCAGCAGCTTGGATTACCGCCTTTTGAATATCTGTTGTTGACGCAGCAACCACGCCCATGGCAACCAGCTGATTCGTTATTGGTGATTTACAGTATGTTTCTGGATTTACAGGGAGCTTTAGGTAAAGACGAGCTGGCGCAGGGCGCACTGAAAGCGGCTGTGCCTCTGGAGTGGTATCAGTTTTTAACTCAGCACAGCAGTGACTGGCAGGCCGCCATCGACGGCTCCGAAGCCAAGGCATTGCCGCTGCCGGCAAGCCCGTTGCCAGCCTTTTTAAAAGCGATCCCGGCACAAGCCTGCCGTGATTGCGGCCTGACCGACAGCCGCGATATCGGTTCGAATAACTTTGCTGTTGCGGCCGGCGCCAGCAAAGACGGCCGCGCTATTCTGGCCGACGACATGCACTTAGGTATCCGCGTCCCAGCAACCTGGTACAAAGCCCAGCTGAGCTGGTCTGAAGGCGACAAACAACACAGCATCGCCGGTGTCACGCTGCCCGGCACACCAGCAGTAGTCGCCGGAAGCAACGGCCATATTGCCTGGGGCTTTACCAACAGCACCGCCGACTGGCACGATGTGATCGCCCTGCAACTGGACGACAGCGGGCAGAAATATCAGACACCGGCCGGCTTGCAAGAATTCAGCTACAACAACGAAGTGATCAAAGTCAAAGGCGAAGCAGATGTAGTCCTGCTGGTCAAAGAAACCCAATGGGGCCCGGTAATGCCGGCACCATTTGATAAATTTGCGTTGCGCTGGGTCGGTTATGACCGCGAAAGTCTGAACCTGAATTTGCTGTCACTGGAAAAAGCGCAAAGCAGCAGTGAAGCGCTGGCGCTGGCACCAACAATCGGCGTGCCGGCGCAAAATCTGCTGGTTGCGGACAGCAAAGGTCAAATCGGCTGGACCATCATCGGTGCCATCCCATCCCGCCAGTTACAGGACTGGGATACACCGCAGGACTGGAGCGAAGGTAAAAACTACTGGTCTGGTTATTTGTCTGCCAAAGATTATCCGCAAATCTATGCGCCCAAAGACGGCCGGCTCTGGACTGCCAATGCCCGTTCAGTCGGCGGTGATGCGTTAGCAGTGCTGGGCAATGGCGGCTATGACTTAGGCGCACGTGGCAAACAAATCCGTGACCGGCTGTTTGCGCAGCCGCAGCACGACGAAAAATCACTGCACGATATCCAGCTCGACCACGAAGCATTATTCCTCAAACGTTGGCAATCGCAGTTACTCGAAGTGCTGACGCCGGAATTTGTCGCCACTCATCAACTCAGCCAATACCGGCAGTGGATTGAAACTGACAGCAAATCCGCCAGCCGCGACGCCATCGGTTATAGCCTGCTACGCGCCTTTCGCGATAAAACACTGGAGCTGATGTTTGCGCCGCTGGCCGCACAGCTCGAAGCCCAGCAGCTGCGTTTACGGGATTTAAAAATGGTGCCGGAAACGCCGGCGTGGGCACTGCTGCAAGCAAGACGTGAAGACACTTTGCCCGGTAGTTTCCAAAGCTGGGATGCCTTATTACAACAAGCGGTATTGGACTCGGTAACCCAGCTCAAAGCACAAACCGAAGGCGATTTGAGTAAAGCCCGCTGGGGCTCACTGAACAGTGCGGAAATTCAGCATCCGCTGACCAAAGCATTGCCGTTCCTCGGCCGCTGGCTCAATATGCCGGCCGATCCACTGGCCGGCGACCGGCATATGCCACGGGTACAGTTGAAAGTGCACGGTCAGAGCGAACGTATGGTGGTATCACCCGGCCATGAAGCCGACGGCATTCTGGTGATCCCGGCTGGCCAGTCCGGTCATCCGTTGTCAGAATTCTATGCCGCAGATCACGCCTATTGGCTTGGTGAAAAACCGCTTAGCTTTTTGCCGCAGGCGGAAAAATATTCACTGCAATTGCTGCCACAGCGTTGACTTTAGCCATCCAGACGGAATAAGGTAGCGGCTATGCAAAAAATTCTGACCACCCGCTTCTTTTTTAGCTTTACCACCCAAACCGGGAGGTAACTGGCTGCGCGTGTGTCAAACCAGTTTAAAACCTCCCAATCCGGGAGGTTTTTTCGTTTCAGGGGACAGGAAAAATGCCAATCGAACTCGACCAAATTCGTCACGACATCAGTGACACTGACCAGCAGCTGCTGGGTTTATTAGCCAAACGCCGTGCACTGGCATTAGCTGTGGCCGAAGCCAAGCTGGCGCAGAACAAACCGATCCGCGACCAAAAACGCGAAGAAGAGTTGTTGCTGTCGCTGATTGGCAAAGGCAAAGACTTAGGCCTGGACGCCCAGTACGTCACCCGGCTCTACCATGTGATCATCGAAGACTCGGTACTGCAACAACAAGCCAAAGTGCAAGGCCAGCTCAATGGCGACAACGGCCCGGTTTGCCGCGTGGCATTTCTCGGCCGGCAAGGCTCTTACAGCTATTGGGCCACACAGAAATATTTCACCCGCCGCGCCGAAAAACTGATTGAAATAGGCTGCGACAGCTTTAACGAAATCGTGCAGGCCGTCGAAACCGGCCACGCCGATTACGCCGTGTTACCGATTGAAAACACTTCCAGCGGCAGTATCAACGAAGTGTTTGATTTGCTGCAGCACACCCGCCTGTCGATTGTCGGCGAGCTGACCCATCCGATTAAACATTGTCTGCTTGGTTTACCTGGTACTGAGCTGAGTAAAATCAAACAGATCTGCGCACATCCGCAAGTCATTGCCCAGTGCAGCCAATATCTGCAAACGCTCAGCAACGTCAAAATCGAATATTGTGACGCGTCCAGCGATGCCTTTAACCGGGTACGTCAGGCGCAGGATTTATCAGTGGTCGCCATTGGTGGTGAAGAAGGCGGTAAACTTTATGGCCTCGAAGTTTTGGGCCGGGAACTTGCCAACCAGAAAGACAATGTCAGCCGTTTTATTGTAGTCGCGCGTAAACCTATTAATGTTGCCAAAGCTATTCCGGCCAAAACTACTTTTATTATGTACACCGGCCAGCAGCCGGGCGCGCTGGTCGACGCTTTAACAGTGCTGAAACAACATGGCATCAGCATGGGCAAACTGGAATCCCGGCCAATTCCCGGCAACCCGTGGGAAGAAATGTTTTATGTCGACGTTTTTGCCAACCTTGATGACTATGCGATGAAACGGGCGCTGGACGAACTAAACCGCATCACCCGTTTTGTCAAAGTGCTGGGTTGTTATCCGAGTGAAGACGTGGCACCGACAATGGTACAGGCTTGACAGCAGTTCTGCTCAGGCCCTATACCGGTATGATCCGACGTCAGTATGAATAAGTGCGGATGCAGGAGGACATCATGGTAAAACGACTTTTTCTGATTGCTGTTCTCCTGCCGGCTGCTGTGACCGCCGGAGAATGCCCTGCTGAACTGAAAACCTTCCACATTTTCGAACGCACAGGTAAGCAGTTTGGCTGTCTGGACCACTGGCAACAACAGTTCTTTCAGGAATTAGGTTGTCCGCTTAGCTTCCTGGAAGGAAATCCGGCGGTTGCCCGCAAAGAAGTCGCTTTACAAAGTAATCAAATCCAGCTGATCACAGGCCTGGTGCAAGCGCCGAAACGGCAGTACCAGTTCAGTGTGCCTTTTGCGCTTAATCGCAGTTTATTGTACAGGCGTAAAGATGATCCGCGTTGGGACCAAATCCGCAGCTGGTGTGACCCTATCATGCAACAGGCGACTATTGTCGCGATGTCCGGGCTTTACATCGGTACGCAAGTCGAACGATTACGCAACGACAAAAACTGCAGTAAATGGTTTATCGAAAGCCCACGCGGGCTGGAGCATTCTTTTTCGCTGCTGGATGGTAAACGCGCCGATTTGTTTATCAGCCCGCAGCTTTATTTACGCCGTCTACCAGCCGCTGAACAAGCGAAATATCACGCATTACCCCTGATCGTTGATGAAGGCCAACTGCGGATCGCCTTCTCGGCAGCAATACCGCAGAGCTTTATTACCAGAGTCAATCAACTGATTGAGAAAAAAAGGGCCGAACAAACCACCTTGTGTGACATGGATACAGTCCCGGCGAACGCGGAATAAATTACAACAACACCGTCTGGCCGGGCTGCGCTATATCAACCTTAATACCTTGCTCTGCCAGTTTCGCCTGCAATGCTTCCT
>CAMLNG010000293.1 GCA_946481195.1 uncultured Chromatiaceae bacterium | reverse complement strand
TCGCAACTTATGTGCTGCTGGTGCTGGTGTATTCGGCGAATAACCTGCCCTACTCGGCATTAAGTGGCGTGCTGACCGGCAATATGGCCGACCGCAACAGCTTGTCGGCGTACCGTTTTGTCGCCGTGATGGTGGCGCAGTTTATTATTCAGGCGCTGTTGTTGCCGCTGGTACTGATTTTGGGCGACGGTGATAAAGCCGTCGGTTTTGAAAATACCATGACGCTGTTTGCCTGCGTCGGTATTGTGTTTTTCCTCATTACTTTTATCACCACCCGCGAGCGGGTGCAGACCATTGCCGCACAGTCGTCCAGTATCCGCCAGGACATTGCCGACCTTTTGCACAACAAACCCTGGCTCATTATGCTGATTTTGACAGTGCTGGTGTTTATCACACTGGCGCTCAAAGGCGGCATGTACATCTTTTATTTTGAGAATTATCTGGATGATACCAAGGTCGCCGCTTTCCTGCAGGATATTGGTTTTAATGGTTTTATTGCCGGTTTAAATGCTGTACTGACCAGTATGGGGTTAACCGAATTTTTATGGCCAAAAGATGCGGCGACTTCCGGTTTTAGCCTGTTTAACGCCGGCGGTATTATCTGCATGATTTTCGGTATCGGCTTTTCCAAACCACTGGCTGACCGCTTTGGTAAACGCGATGTATTTGCCTCGGCGCTGTTTGTCTCGACGCTGTTTATTCTGGCCTTTTACCTGTTTCCGTCGGACGCCATCGGTCTGGTGTTTTTATCGCAAATTCTGCACGGCTTTTTCTACGGCATCACCATTCCGCTGTTATGGGCGATGATCGCCGACGTGGCTGATTATTCCGAATGGAAAAACCACCGCCGCGCCACCGCCATTATTTTTTCCGCAATGATTTTTGGTCTGAAGCTGGGCCTGTCGATTGGCGGTGCTTTAGTTGCCGGCATTCTGGCCAACGTGGGTTATGACGCGAGCCTTGCCACACAAAGCGCGGACACCATCGAAGGCATCAAATTATCCGTCAGCCTGTATGCCGCGCTGCCGTTTTTACTCGGCGTTGGCATCGTTTGCCTGTACGAAATCAACAAACAGCAAGAAAGCCAGATTGAGCAGGAGCTGAGCGCCCGGCGCGCGGCGGCACAGCTCGCGACTGAATAACCAAGAGAGTGATTGAGATGTCTGAATACAGCGCTGAACAGCTGAATAAACTCAAGCAAACCGCCATTTCGACTGATTTGGTTGAACATATCTACACGGCAGACCCGTCTGCCCATGTGTTTGACGGCCGCATTTATATTTATCCGTCGCACGACATCGACGCCGGCATTCCGTTTAACGACAACGGCGATCATTTTGGCATGGAGGATTACCATGTGTTGTCGCTGGCCGCGCCCGGCGAGCCGGTCACCGACCACGGCGTGGCGCTGCATGTCAAAGACGTGCCCTGGGCCGAGCGGCAAATGTGGGCGCCGGATGCAGCCTGTAAAGCTGGACGGTATTACCTGTATTTCCCGGCGAAAAAAGCCGACGGAATCTTCCAGATTGGCGTGGCAGTCAGCGACAGCCCAAGCGGCCCTTTCACGCCACAACCGGCACCAATAACCGGCAGCTATTCGATTGACCCGGCGGTTTTTGCCGATGATGACGGTGAATATTATCTGTATTTTGGCGGCATCTGGGGCGGGCAACTGCAACAGTACCGCGACAACCAATGGCAGGCTGAACATCAGGAGCCCGCAGCGACTGAACCAGCGTTAGGCCCACGTGTGGCGCGTCTGCGCGACGATTTACTCGAGTTTGCCGAAGCGCCGCGTGAAGTGCTGATTGTCGATGAACAAGGGAAGCCGCTGCTCGCCGGGGATAACAAACGGCGTTTTTTTGAAGCGTCCTGGCTGCACAAATATCAAGGCAAATACTACTTCTCCTACTCCACCGGCGACAGCCACTTGTTGTGTTACGCCATAGGTGATAACCCGTACGGGCCTTTCACCTATCAGGGCCATATTCTGGAACCTGTGGTTGGCTGGACGACGCACCACTCCATCGCTGAGTTCGAAGGCAAGTGGTATCTGTTTTACCACGACTCGATTTTGTCAGGCGGTGTCACGCACCTGCGCAGCATCAAAATGGCCGAACTGCAGTATGACGCTGAAGGTCGCATTGTGCCGCTGAAACCATACCGGGATTAACAGAACCGGTACGCCGGTACAGGAGAGTTTTGTGCGAACTTCGATCCTCAGTGCTGTATCTGCAGCGCTCCTGAGCCAGACCCCGCTGCACGCGGCGACAACATTGCCCTATCAGGACCCGGCGCGTTCGGTCAGCGAGCGCACCGAAGACTTGCTGCAACGCATGACGCTGGAAGAGAAACTGGCGCAGTTACAGAGCGTCTGGCATCAGCGCCGGCAAATGGAAGATATCAGGCTGCAGTTTGTGCCGGAACAAGCTGCCCAGCTAATGCCGCATGGCATTGGCCATATCGCCCGGCCCAGCGAATTTAAAACTCCAAAACAGACCGCCGAATTTAATAATGCGGCGCAGCGCTGGCTGCGCGACCACACCCGGCTTGGCATTCCGGCGCTGATGCATGAAGAAGCGCTACATGGTTTTGTCGCTTTTGATGCCACCAGTTTTCCGCAGGCGCTGGCGCTTGCAAGCAGCTGGTCGCCGGAAAACATGCAGGCGATGACCGCGGTCGCCGCCCGGGAAATGCGCGCCACCGGCGCGCACTGGGCCTTATCACCGGTGCTGGATATTGGCCGCGACCCGCGTTGGGGACGGATTGAAGAAACGCTCGGTGAAGACCCTTATCTGGTGTCGGCTTTGGGTGTGGCGGCGATTCGTGGCCTGCAGGGCGAGCCCGCGGCCAAAGACGGCTGGCACCAGCCTTTTGCCAAAGACAAAGTTGTCGCCACGCTGAAGCATTTAACCGGTCATGGCCAGCCTCAGGCTGGTGTCAACACAGCACCGGCCCATATCGCGCCACGGGAGCTGGCCGAAGTATTTTTAACGCCGTTTGAAGCTGCGGTGAAACTGGCGCATGCCGCCAGTGTGATGCCGTCTTATAACGAGGTCGATGGCCTGCCTTCGCATATCAATCAGCAGTTATTACATGATGTGGTGCGCAAGCAGTGGGGTTTTCAGGGCGCTGTGGTCAGTGACTATTTTGCCATTCAGGAACTGCGTAGCCGCCATCAGTTGTTTGCCGATGACGCTGAAGCTGCCAAAGCGGCGCTGCTCGCCGGCGTCGATATGGAAACACCAGATCCGAAAGCCTACCCGCTGTTGGCGCAGCAGGTCAAAAGCGGCGCGCTGGATATTGCGGTGATAGACACGGCGGTGCGCGCCGTGCTTAGGTTAAAATTCCGCCTCGGTTTATTTGAACAGCAGGCAGTCGACGCCACAGCGGCGGATGGTGCGCTTGGCGACACAGAAAGCCGTAAGTTGGCACAAAGCGTCGCCGAAAAATCAATAGTGCTGCTGAAAAACGACCCTGTGCCTGCCATGGGTGGACAGGCCACCTTGCCGCTGGATGCCAGCAAAATCCAGCATCTGGCCGTGATAGGCCCACACGCCGATGAAACGCTGTTAGGCGGTTACAGCAGTATTCCGCGCCAGACTGTTACTGTATTGCAAGGCCTGCAGCACGCTCTACAGGTCAAACGGCAAGGCAAAGCCAAGGTCAGTTTTGCCCGTGGCGCCCTCATCAGCACGAATAACTTTTTGCAAACTAAGGGCGTCGCAACTGCTGACAGCACTGACACCTCCAGCACCAACGCCTTAGCCGCCGCAGCGGCACTGGCGCTGCAGCAACGCAGTCAACAAGCCGGCACTTATTCGATGCTGCGCTGGAACCATGATGATACTGTCGCAGCTGACCCAGTGGAGAACGCCCGGCTGCGTTCCGAAGCGGTCGCTTTGGCCAAAACGGCGGACGCTATAGTGCTGGTGCTGGGTGAAAACGAAGGCTTAGCGCGCGAGGCCTGGGCCGATAAACATTTAGGCGATCGCACCACGCTGGAATTAAGCACCGATCAGCAACTGCTGGCAGCGCAAGTGCTGGCCGCCGCCGGCAACAAACCTGTGGTGCTGGTGCTCAGCAATGGCCGGCCTTTGGCACTTGGCAAGCTGGCAACCACAATGCCGGCTATTGTCGAAGCCTGGTATCTGGGCCAGGAAACCGGCACCGCAGTGGCGAATGTGCTGTTTGGCGAGGTGAACCCATCCGGCAAATTGCCGATCACTTTTCCGCGTAGCGCTGGCCATATTCCACAGTTTTACAATCACAAAGCATCGAGTAGCCGCGGTTATCTGCACGACGATATCAGCCCGCTGTACCCCTTTGGCCATGGCCTGAGCTACACCGAATTCAGTTACAGCGATTTGCAAATCGACACGCCGCAGGTGCGCGCCGGCGGTGAGGCCAGCATTCGCCTGCGCATCAAAAACAGCGGCAAACGTGCCGGCACTGAAGTGGTGCAGCTTTATGCGCAGGACCCGGCAGCAAGCGTGACCCGGCCGGTACAACAACTGGTTGGTTTTGCCAGGGTCAGCTTAGCGCCGGGCCAAAGCGCGCAGCTGCAATTTACCCTGCCGGTCAATCAACTGGCATTCCTCGACAGCCGGATGCGTTGGGTGGTGGAACCGGGTGAGATCCGGGTGATGCTTGGCAGCTCGTCGGCAGATGTGCGTCTGCGTGGCGCTTTTAACATCGAAGGTGCGGTGACTGATATCGGCGACGGCCGGGTGTTACAAAGCCGCGTTGTCGTGATTGACTAATTTACCGTAATGAACACTTACTACCAAACGGCCAACGACCAGACGGCGAGCCAGCCGACATCAGGAGAATCTATGCAAAAAGAACTCAGCGCCGGCTTGCTGTTATCTGCCAGTCTTATCATCAGTGCCTGCGGTAAAGCGCCGGCGCCGCAGCCAGCGACAGCACCAACAGAAACCGCAGTCGCGAACGCGGCAGCGCAAGCAAAAATTCAGCCAGAGAACTGGCCGTTACAGCCATCGCCTATCGCCCGCCAACCGGCGGTCGAGGAAAAAATCAAAGCGCTGCTGGTGCAGATGAGCCCGGCACAAAAAGTCGGTCAGTTGGTCCAGGCCGACATCGCCTCGGTCACACCGCAGCAGGTGCGGGATTATTATCTCGGCAGTGTGCTAAACGGCGGCAACTCAGCGCCCGGTCGTGATAACCGCGTGG
>CAMLNG010000292.1 GCA_946481195.1 uncultured Chromatiaceae bacterium | reverse complement strand
GCCCGCAGTGACGGCACGCCAACTTATAACCTGACTGTTGTGGTCGACGACTGGAAAATGGGCGTCACCCACGTGATCCGCGGTGACGACCACGTCAATAACACGCCTCGGCAGATGAATATTCTGGCTGCTTTAGGCGCGACTTTACCAAAATACGCGCATGTGCCAATGATTTTGGGTGATGACGGCAAACGCCTGTCCAAGCGCCATGGCGCTGTTGGTGTGATGCAATACCGCGACAACGGTTTCCTGCCGGAAGCGCTGCTGAACTATCTGGTACGCCTTGGCTGGTCACACGGTGACCAGGAGATTTTCAGCCGCGACGAGCTGGTGGAACTCTTTGATTTATCCGCCTGTAACCGCGCACCATCGGCTTTTAATACCGAAAAACTACTGTGGTTAAACCAGCACTATATTCGCACGTCGCCAGTGGCGCATGTCGCCAAACATCTGCAATGGCATGTCGAAGATCAAAAACTGGATATCAGCAATGGTCCGAGCCTGGAACAGCTGATTGCAGTGCAGGGTGAGCGTGTCAAAACTTTAAAAGAGATGATCGAAGTCAGCCGGTATTTCTACGAAGATTTCAGTGCTTTTGAAGAAAATGCCGCGAAAAAACACTTACGCCCGGTCGCAGCAGAGCCGTTAAAAGCCGTGCAGGCGCATCTGGCGGCTCTGAATGACTGGACGGCTGAATCTGTCCATGCGGCCATTAACAGCGCAGCCGAGAGTTTAGGCTTAGGGATGGGCAAGGTCGGCATGCCACTGCGTGTCGCAGTGACCGGTGGCGGTAATTCGCCGTCACTAGATGTCACCTTGGCACTGATTGGTAAAGCCCGTTGTCTGGCACGTATCGATATGGCGCTAGCCTTTATCGCCGAGCGCGGCGAAGCGGCTTAAGTCTGACCGACTGGATAGGCCCGGATAAAGCCAGTCAGTGACTGGCTTTATTCTTTTGGCATCGTGGTTTTGGTGTAGTTTTCTGGCAGTCACGCTGCCGCTAAATTTGCAAAAGAGAGTGTTGTGAACAAGTTTTTAGCTTTGGTGATGTTAGTGGCTGGTGTTTGTGCTGCACCTGGGCAGGCCGTTGCTGCAGCGGCGCCTTTTGACAATAACGTACAGGCGATCCCAATGGGGCAATCCGCGCTGCCACAGGAAAAGCTGCGCTCCGGCCAGACTTATCAGCAGTTAAAAGAAAATGCCTTCTCGACCGATTCAGCGCTGGGTGGCGACAAAGTGCAGGCGATAGATCCGGACAAAATCTGGGGGGGGGATATTGAATTGGGATTGGTGCTGAGCAGTGGTAATACTCAGTCAACGGCGATTCGGACCAACGCCGAACTGATGCATGAACTGACGGATTTTCGCAATAAATACCTGATCCAGACGCTTATTCAGCGCAACAGCCAGTTTGACGAAGCGACTGGTGAAAAAACGCGTTATACCACAGCACAGCGCATTAACCTGGTTGGACAAAGCAACTACAAGTTTTATCAGAGCGAACATAGTATCTTCGGCCGGGCCTCTTATTTAAACGACCGCTTTGGTGCTTTTGAAGAGCAGGGCTCTTTGGCGGCCGGTTATGCGATGCGGGCTTACCAGAATGGTGATGATTACCTTGATTTGGAAACCGGCCCTGGTGTCGCCTATCAGCAAACCAGCGATAAAAATACCAGTAGCGGTATGATTTGGTGGGTCGCCGCTAACCTTGATTATCACTTAACTGAAAGTAATAGTTTCCGTCAGGCCTTAGAATGGTCAGTGTCGCTCGATGGTAAAAACTCCAGCTGGCAGAGCCGGTCCAGCCTGACGTCTCAGGTGAATGGCCGGCTGTCGATGCGGCTGAATTTTACCGTCAAGTACGACTCCAACCCGGGCCAGTTCCGCCAGAAGACTGACACTGAAACTTCGGCAACACTGGTGTATTCGTTCTGATGCGTGCCGTCATAGTCGCTGTTGGGTTATGGCTGAGCACAGGCGCTTCGGCAAACGAGGCCTATCATTGGTTGTTGCCGGATAGTTACCAGGTGCGCGCGACCGATTCGCTGCTGAGCATCAATTTTAAAAATCCGCAGCAGGTGCTGCTGAATTTAAGTTTGCATGTGGATGATGAGTGGCGCGACGTGCCGGCGGAAACGATGCGCGCTGAGTTTATCGATGGTTTACTGGCCGTGCCCGGCGTCAAATCCGGCCGGCGATTTGTGCTGAAGTTACCCGCGCAACAACTGGGCGCCCGGCAAATTCCGGCCCGCGAATGGTTCTGCCAGGACTGGCAAGGGCCTGGCCTTAACAAAGGTAGCAAGCAGATTGGCCGGATTTGTGTATTTGCCGAGCAGGCGTTGCGGGTGGTGGTGAGTCTGAACAGCCCGTCGCAGCATGCTAAAACGGCGGCGGAAGATTATCAGCTGGCGCTCTCGGGGTTAAGCCTGGATTGGGACGCGCTGGTGGTACTGCGCGATAGTCAGCCGTAACTTTGAACAGTTGTCGCATGCTGCTTTGTGGTGGGTGTCGCTACGCTCGACCCACCCTACAAGCTTGGATTGAGTTGGCAGCTTGAAATGGCTGCCCGTGCACCTTACACCTGCCGGAGCAAGTGTAGGGTGCAAAGAGCTTGCGAATTGCACCGATAAATGTCGGGACTATCAGTGCAAAACCCGCGCTTTTAACGTGCCCGGAATGGCCTTCAGTTCGTTTAATGCCTGTTCCTGGTCGTCGCTGTCGATATCAATCACCACATAACCGATTTCGGCGTTGGTTTGCAGATACTGACCTGAGATGTTAATGCCATGACGGGCAAAGGCTTCGTTGATTTTGGTCAGCATACCCGGCTGGTTTTTGTGGATGTGCAGCAGGCGTGAGCGGCCTTTGTGCTCTGGCAGTGACACTTCTGGGAAATTGACTGCCGACAACGTAGAGCCGTTGTCAGAGTATTTCACCAGTTTACCGGCGACTTCATAACCGATATTTTCTTGCGCTTCCTGAGTAGAACCACCGATATGCGGCGTCAGGATCACGTTGTCAAAAGCACGCAGTGGCGAGACAAATTCTTCGTCGTTGCCGGTTGGCTCTACCGGAAATACGTCAATGGCAGCACCGGCCAGTTTTTTGCTGGCAAGTGCGGCGGCTAACGCATCGATATCGACCACAGTGCCGCGTGACGCGTTGATCAGGATTGATCCGGCCTTCATCAGATCAAGCTCTGCCTCACCAATCATATTTTTGGTTTGTGGCGTTTCCGGTACGTGTAAAGTCACCACGTCAGACGTTTTCAATAAAGTAGAGAAATCAACCTGGGTGGCATTGCCCAGCACCAGCTTGTCTTCGATATCGTAAAACTGCACACGCATGCCGATATTTTCTGCCATGATCGACAGCTGGGTACCGATATGGCCGTAGCCGATGATGCCAAGTGTTTTGCCGCGGGCTTCAAACGACTGATTGGCGGTTTTTTGCCATTCACCACGATGTGCGGCGGCATTACGCTGTGGAATGCCACGCAGCAGCATGATGATTTCACCCAGCACCAGTTCGGCGACAGAACGGGTATTGGAGAACGGTGCGTTAAATACCGGAATAGCACGGCGCAGTGCGGCGTCTAAATCAACCTGATTGGTACCGATACAGAAACAGCCAATGGCCGCCAGTTTCTGTGCTTCAGCCAGCACTTTGTCTGTGAGCTGGGTGCGGGAACGGATACCGATAAAATGTACGTCACGGATTTTTTCAATCAGCTCGGCTTCGTCCAATGAGGTTTTTAAATATTCAATATTGCTGTAACCCTGATTTTTAAAGGTTTGCACAGCACTTTGGTGTAAGCCTTCCAGCAACAGGATTTTGATCTTGTCTTTGGGTAACGAGTACTTTTCCATCTTCACTTCTCTTAATGTTGCAAAATTCTGGCTAGGGCTTTGGTTGTATTCTTTTTTATAATTTTATTTGATCACGCGGGTGCCATCCGGCCCACCCACCAGCACTATATCTGCAGCGCGGGCGGCGAACAGGCCATTGCAGACCACACCGGTGATTTGATTAATTTGTTGTTCCAGCGCCAGTGCGTCGGTGATCTGTAAGTCATGTACATCTAGGATGATATTGCCGTTGTCCGTCACTACAGCTTCACGCCAGACCGGGCGGCCGCCAAGTTTTTGCAGCTCACGCGCGACATAATTGCGCGCCATCGGAATGACTTCCACTGGTAACGGGAATTTACCCAGCACTGCTACTTCTTTGCTGGCGTCGACAATACAGACAAACTTGTCCGCGACAGCTGCGACGATTTTTTCCCGGGTTAAGGCTGCGCCACCACCTTTAATCATGTGGCGGCTTGGGTTAATTTCATCGGCGCCATCAACGTACACACTGAAGCTGTCGATATCATTGAGGTCAAACACCTGGATGCCAAGTGCCTGCATTTTTTCGGTGCTGGCGATGGAGCTGGAGACTGCGCCTTTGATGTCATTTTTGATGCTGGCTAAAGCGTCGATAAAATGATTGACGGTAGAACCGGTACCAACCCCAACAATGCTGTGGCGGGGGACAAATTCCAGCGCAGCCCAGGCGGCGCGTTTTTTCATTTCATCTTGAGTGATTGTCGATAAAGTGCTTTGGGTAGACATCAGACTGCTCTTTCACGTTTAGCCATACAGACGGATATTATATCGAAAGCGGGGGCTGGCAAAAGGCCAATTTCAGTTTGTGCTGATAAATTCAATGAATAGTCGGTATTTGCCGGTCCCTGTGACATCACAAAATAAAAACGCCGCAATGTATGCGGCGTTTTGTGTCTGTGTGATTTACTTAACCGGCGGTGTGCTGCCGGCGCTGACGGAAATCGTTGAGCAGGGAAAATACCACATACACACCAATCACCGGCACTAAGCCATACAGGATATAGTCCTGCAGCTGAGGCAGATAATCGAGTTTCAGTGTTAATGCCACCAGATACCAGGTGTAAGCGACATAAGCGGCCAGGAACAAGGCGCCTTCAATTCGGTTTAAGATGGCGCCAGCGAAGAAGAACGGCACACATAACAGCGCAACAGCCAGCATTACCGGAATATCCAGTTGTGACATTTGTTCGCCGGCTACCAGCGGAATAGGCGACACCAGGCCAGATAAGCCGAGGACACAGAGAATATTAAAGATGTTACTGCCGACCACGTTGCCGACAGCAATATCACGCTCACCGCGGATTGTGGCCACTA
>CAMLNG010000291.1 GCA_946481195.1 uncultured Chromatiaceae bacterium | reverse complement strand
ACCGGCGGAAAAAGTGACAAACACTAGATCAACCTGTGCGGAAATCCACACAAACCCAGACACCACAAGAATCAATAACACGATATCCAATTGATAAATAAAAATATATCCACAATAAGAGTTCTGGCCCAGCCTTTGCCTCTGTCCATACGACAGGGAGATTTCCTCCGCCAACCTAAAAAGAGAACAAGATGAAACAAGCAACAGGCCGGCTGTTTTCCAGCCTCTATTTTCAGGTGCTGCTCGCCATCACCATTGGTATCACACTCGGACATTTTTATCCCGACACCGGCACGGCGATGCAGCCGCTGGGTACCGCCTTTATCAAACTGATTAAGATGATTATCGCCCCCATCATTTTCTGTACTGTGGTGATTGGCATCGCCGGGATGGAAGATATGAAACGGGTCGGCAAAACCGGCGGTTATGCCCTGCTGTATTTTGAAATTGTTTCAACCATCGCCCTGGTGATTGGTCTGGTGGTAATTAACGTGGTGCAGCCCGGCAACGGCATGCATATTGACCCGGCGAGCCTGGACCAAAAATCAATCAGTAAATACACAGCGCCAGGTCAGATGCAGACAGTCACTGATTTCATGCTGAATATCATCCCAACCAGCGTGTTTGACGCCTTTGCCCGCGGCGACATGCTACAGGTGCTGTTTTTCTCGATCCTGTTTGGTTTTGCGTTGCAGCGCCTCGGCGGCCGGCAAAATATCCTGTTCACTTACATCGAAAAAAGCTCAGAGCTGCTGTTTACCATCGTGCATATGCTGATGAAAGTGGCGCCTATCGGTGCTTTTGGTGCCATGGCCTTTACCATCGGCAAATATGGCATCGGCACACTGTGGTCTTTAGCCGGTCTGATGGCCACTTTCTACGCCACTTGCCTGCTGTTTATCTTTATCGTGCTGGGCGCTATTGCCCGTTATCACGGCTTTTCCATTACCAGGTTTATCCGTTATATCCGTGAAGAATTGCTGATTGTGCTGGGGACTTCGTCCAGCGAATCTGTGTTGCCACGGATGATGACCAAGCTGGAGAAACTCGGTGCGACTAAATCAACGGTCGGCCTGGTGATCCCAACCGGTTATTCGTTTAACTTAGACGGCACCGCGATTTACCTGACCATGGCTGCAGTATTTATCGCCCAGGCCACTGATACACCGATGGATCTAACTCAGCAGCTGACCTTGCTGGCCGTCTTGCTGGTCACCTCCAAAGGCGCGGCGGGCGTGACCGGCAGCGGCTTTATCGTGCTGGCCGCCACGCTGGCGTCTGTGGGTTCTGTGCCGGTGGCCGGCATTGCGTTAATTCTGGGCATCGACCGCTTTATGTCTGAGGCGCGCGCTTTAACCAATCTGATTGGCAATGGTGTGGCAACTTTGGTGGTAGCGAAATGGTGCGGTGAACTCAATAGCGACACGCTGAACCGCGAACTGGCGCAAGGCCCGGCGGCCACACCAGTCATCGTCACTAACACGGAGACGCAAAATGCATAAGCAGCGCTTACTGGTAGTTTCCGCGTTGTTTGCCGGAGTGACAGCGCCGCTGCAGGCCAAGGATTTTAACTGGGATTTTTACGGTAAACTTGACGTGCAGGCCCTGTATACCGATGCCAACCTGCTGCGTTATGCCGACCAAGGCTGGCAAATCGAAGCGCCGTTCAGCCGGCTTGGGCTTAAAGCCGACCAGGCACTGACTGATGATTTAAAGCTGATTGCTGTGTACGAGTGGCAGGTCAATGGCCTCGATGACAGCAATAAAGGCCATCGATTCGGCAGTCGCAATACTTATTTTGGTGTTGCCAGCAAAGCCTACGGCGAGTTGATTTTTGGCAAAAACGACAGCAAGTTTAAAAAATCTGAAGGCAAAATCGACTTATTTAACGAGACCTTAGCCGACATGGCGCAGCTGACGCCCGGGCAAGACCGGCTGGAAAATATCGTCAGTTACCAAAGCCCGAAACTGGGGTTATGGCAGTGGAGCGCGACTTACCAGACCGGTGCCAGCGACGAAACCGCCGGTGGTTACGACTGGTCCCTCAGCTACGGCGACGCCGCTTTTAAACAAGCGCCCTATTATTTTGCTTATGCCCGCGCCAATGAACTGAACAACATCAGTGCAGACCGCTTGCTGGCGCATGCGCTGCTGAACGAATCCAGCTTCGGTACTTTATCCGGCGGCCTGATGTGGCAACACAGTGAACATCAAACCAAACCGCTGCAAGGAAATGCCTGGCTGGCTGAAGTGCAGCTCAAGCGAGATGCGGTGGCGTACAAACTGCAATTTATGCAGGACCACAGTCGTACCCGCCATAGCGAAGCAGGCCATAGCTGGTCGGTCGGCGCGGACTATAGCCTCGGCAAAGATCTGACTGCGTATCTGCTGGCAACGCAACTCGAACTTGACACCCAACACGACAGTGCTGCCGCCATCGGGTTACGCTGGGTGTTTTAACCGCATCGACAGTGTTCACCTCACAATGGGCGTGCTCTCCGGGTCACGCCCATATTTATCCTTCCCCCCCGCAAAAGCAGTACAGAAAAACACCGCTTGTTCAGCCAAAGTTTAAATTTCCGGTGTTTAACTGCAAGAGTCCTGTTACCATTTTGCAACTTTCACCAAAAAAGGAAATTTACATGAAAAGTACCTTCCGTACCTTTGCGCTGGCATTACCCCTGGTGGTGTTAGCCGGCTGTACCGCCACCGAATCGTCCCGCACTATCGAAGCTCCAAAAGTAAATGCTGCATACCAGCCGTATCAGGGGCCAAAAAGCAAACTGGTGGTCGGAAAATTTCAAAACCGTTCGAATTTCCAAAATGGCATTTTTAACGCTGAAGTCGATCAGTTAGGCTCACAAGCCAAAACCATTCTCATGACGCATTTACAACAAACCAATCGTTTTCTGGTGATGGACCGCGCCAATATGGCGGAATTGTCGCAAGAAGCGCAGTTTGCCGGCGCGAAGCAAAATGTCATCGGCGCTAAGTATGTGGTGACTGGTGATGTCACCGAATTTGGCCGCAAACAAACCGGTGACAAACAACTGTTTGGCATTTTAGGTAAAGGCAAAGAACAAATCGCTTACGCCAAAGTGGCGTTAAATATTGTTGATGTGGAAACTTCAGCCGTGGTGTTCTCGGCGATGGGTGCTGGTGAATACAGCCTGTCGAACCGCGAAGTGGTCGGTTTTGGCGGTACTGCCGGTTATGACGCCACATTAAATGGCAAAGTACTGGACCTGGCCCTGCGTGAAGCGGTCAACAATCTGGTCAATGGCATCAGCAATAACCAATGGCAACCACAGTGAGACCAACACACATGGATGTAAAAATAATGCTGGCTGCCGCGTTGTCTGTCGCGGCACTCAGCGGCTGTCAAAGCACTAAACCCTTGTATCACTATGGTTCTTACCAGACCAATGTCTACGAACACTTCAAAAACGAAGATTCGTCAGTGACCGAGCAAATCGAAGCGCTGGAAAAAACCATCAGCGAAACCAACCGCAACAAGCTGCAGGTTGGTCCTGGTATTTATGCGCATCTGGGCTTCCTGTATCTGCAAAGTGGCCAACGGGATACCGGCCTGGGTTATCTGCAAAAAGAAAAGCAAACGTACCCGGAATCCAGCCAATTTATCGACTTTTTACTGAAAAACGCTAAGGCAGGTCAATCATGAGCACGCTGAAATTATCTCTGGCTTGTGCACTGACGCTGCTGATGGCCGGGTGTGCCACCACGCAGGCACCGATGGATTACAGTGCTTTTAAACAAAGTAATCCGAAGTCGATTCTGGTGTTACCACCAACTAATCACACCTCTGAAGTGATTGCGCCCTACGGCGTGCTGGCCAACGTGACAGTCCCGCTGGCAGAGGCCGGTTATTATGTGTTCCCGGTCGCTTTGGTTAATGAAACCTTTAAAAACAACGGCCTGACTGTCGCGGAAGATATTCACGCTGTGGCACCGAAAAAACTCAATGAGATTTTTGGCGCTGATGCGGTGCTTTATATCGACATCGAGGAATACGGCACTTCTTATGCGGTATTGTCCAGCGATACTGTGGTGGTGGTCAAAGCACGCTTAACCGACAGCAAAACCAATGCACTGTTGTGGGAAGGTAAAGCCAGCGCGTCGAGCAGTGAACAAGGCGGTGGCAATAGCGGCGGCCTGGTTGGCATGTTAGTCGAAGCGGCGGTGAAACAAATTATGGAAACGGCCATGGATACCGGCTTCCAGATCGCAGCGATCGCCTCAAACCGGCTGTTATCCCCGGAAATGCACAACGGCATCCTGTACGGCCCGCGTTCCCCCAAACACGGCAAAGAAAAGGCAGCGAAGTAAGGCTGTCAGTTCTGATGAAAGTTAAAAAAGCCCTCGTTGAAATGAGGGCTTTGTTTTTTAGCGCTGAGAACGTTATTCCCGCCGCTGTTGCGCCAGAATGAGCGCTTGTTGCAGCGCTTGTGCTGCCGGCACTTTAACATCCGGTATCACGCCACGTTGCTCAAAATTATCACCGCTTTGCGGGAACACCGGCCGCGCCAGCGGGATGCGCACAAACAACCAGTCGGTCACCGCCATAGCGCCGGTGTAATGGGCAAGCCCCGCGCTGGTTTCGCCGATGATTGTGGCGCGGCCCTGTTGCTGCAGGGCATAACTGAAAAACTCAGCAGCACTGGCTTGTTCTGCTGATTGCAGCACATACAACGGCATCTGCAGCGGTTGTTGCAGGAGCACTTTTGCCCTGATATCTTCCGGTTCGCCTACATCCCGGCTTTGCAGCTGCCATAACAAGGTGTCCGCTGGCACAAAATGGCTGAGCAGATAACGCACCAGCTGCGGCGAGCCGCCAGCACTGTCGCGTAAGTCGATGATGAGCGCATCACTCCGGCTTAAGAACTGCAGGGCCTGCGACGCGACGTCAAAAGCCGCATCCGCCTGCACAAACTTGTTTAGTTTCAGATAACCGATATTGCCGGGCAGGATCTCAAGCTTTTCAAAAGCAAAGTTGTTGCGGCGTTTTTCTGCAGTTTCATGGCGGATAAACGTCACTTCGCCGTAGCGCGCTGTCAGTTCCAGCCCCAAATGACCGTCTTTACCTACACTACGCAGCCAGTCCCCCACTTCATCGACTAACTGTTGTTTGCTTTGCAAATGCTGAAACCGGCCGGCAGTTTCGGCTTGTAACAACGCCTGAGACAACTGCGCGGCCGTCTCTGGCAACA
>CAMLNG010000290.1 GCA_946481195.1 uncultured Chromatiaceae bacterium | reverse complement strand
TTGTAAATCGATGCCGTCGGCACCGATAAACAGCTGGTCAAAATCGTAGGCCCGCAGCACCTGTTCCGCCAGCTGACCCTGAAAGGATTCAGACTGTGCGTCCCAGCTGCCGCCGGTCATTAATAATTTGGGTTCGTGTTCGAGTTCACGCAGGCTGTTGGCGATGTACAGAGAGTTGGTCATCACCACCAGGCCTTGTTTGGCGGAAAGCTCCGGCAGCAAAGCTGCGGTGGTGCTGCCGCTGTCGAGAATGATGCGGTAGTGGTCTTTAATCAGTGCTGCAGCCGCTTTGGCCAGCGCCTGTTTACGCGCCGAAATTGTCGAAGGACCGGCTTCGCTAATCAGTTCATGCGGTAGCTGCACAGCGCCACCATAACGGCGCAATAACAGACCGTTGTCTTCCAGCGCAGTTAAATCTTTGCGAATGGTCACTTCTGAAGTTTCAAACCGCAGCGCCAGGTCGTCGACACTGACTTCACCCTGTTCGGCCAGCAGGTCAAGGATGCCACGACGTCTTTGTTGGGTATTGCGTTTATTCATCAGGCTGTGGGCGCTTAAATTTCGGTTTAAGTTTCGATTCGAAAGATATTCTATCTATTCGAAATATTATTGCAAGCATTTCACTGCTGCACAGCGCCAGCGACTTGGTTAATCCGGCCGGCGTTGTAAAGGTAACAATATCCGGTAACTCAGACCCTGACCAGCCTCACTACGCACCTGAATACTGCCATTTAATTCAACAGTCACCAGATTGTAGACAATATGACTGCCGAGGCCGCTGAAACCCGCATGACGCTTAGTCGTGAAAAAGGGTTCAAACAAGCGTGATAACAGTTCAGCCGGCATGCCCTGACCATTATCCTGATATTGGATCAACACCTGATTGCCTTGTTGGGCCAGGCTCAAACAGATTTGGCGATCCGTCTGCTGCGGTAAAAATGCATGCTGTAATGAATTCATCAGCAAATGTTCCAACAACCGCGCCAGAATGCCGGCATCGGCATGCAGTACCAGGCCTGGCTCGGCGTCAAAGCTGACCACACAGCCGGCTTTACTGATTTCCGGTGCCAAAGCCTGTAACACCTCGGCAAAGTAACTGCTGAGTTCGACATCCCTTACACTGATGGCTGAACGGTCGACCGCGACCTGCTTAAAGCTTTGTACCAGCGCAGCGACCCGTTGTGTGTTATCCGCCAGCATCTGGCAAGTGGCAGTAGCAGTCTCCAGATACTCATTAAAAACACCGGCGGTCAGGCGTTTATTGCGCTGAATATCTGTCAGCTCTGCCAGTTCATGTTGTAAATGACTGGCAGCGGTGACACAAATACCCAATGGCGTATTGATTTCATGCGCTACCCCGGCAACCAGACCACCCAAGGATGCCATTTTTTCCTGCATCACCAGTTGCTCACGGGTTTGCTGCAGCCGCTGCACCACATTGGCGTTAGCAACAGCAATAGCGATGGTACTGCATAATGTGCGTAACAAGTCGATTTGCTCCGCCTGAAAGGCCTGTTGCTGCGGGCTTTGTACCGTCAGACAACCAATCTGCTCACCTTTGACACTCAAGGGGAAATACAACACTGATTGCATTGGCTCACCGACCAACGGTGTTGGCAACTCTTTCAAATATAACAAAAAGTCTTGCCGGCTTTGGGTCTGGATCTCGCGCTGCTGGGCAAAACAAACCGCAGCCAGATTGGTTTGCCCCTGCAGCACCAGTTCAAATGGGGGCATCAGCTGGCCATTCTCCAGCCAATGACTGAACTCCAGCACTTGCTGTTCACTTTTGTAGATACCAATCGCCAGTACATGCACATCCATCAGGTCATTCAGACTGCGATGTACCAACCACAGAATTTCCTGCAAATCCAGCGACGCCGTGATCTGACGCGCCACGGTCTGCAACAACGACAAATCGCGATAGGAATTACTCAGCGCCTGATGCTGGGTTTTTAGCTCGCTGGTGCGGCTGTCCACCACTTTTTCCAGCCAGATCCGGGTTTTGCGCTCGTGGCGCAGCCGGTATTGCATGACAAACCAAATCAAGCTGAATGTGAGCGCAATCACCAGCGTTTTAAACCACCAGGTCAGCCACCATGGCGGCAAAATCTGCAGGGACAGCTGACTTGGCTGTTGCCCCTGCCAGCTCTGCCCCGGCGCTCTGGCCATCACTTCAAACTGATAGCGGCCTGGTGCCAGCCTTGTGTAAGTCGCCACCGGATTGGCCGCATCGGTTTCAATCCAATCACGGTCAAAACCCTGCAGCCGATAGCGATATTGCATCGACTGCGGGTCCACCAGGTTCAGCGCAGAAAAATGCAGACTGAACATATCCTGTTCATATTGCAGCTGGATCTGTTCGGCAAAACCGGGGGACTTCTTCAGTTGCAGCTGTGGATCACCGACCTTGACCGAACGGTTAAACAAGCTAAAACCGGTCAGACGGACCGGAAAAGTCTGCTCAGGTATTTGTAACAGCGTCGACGGATAAATATCCAGGCCCTGACTACCGCCGCGGTACTGGCGTTGCTGCTGATCAATAAACCAGGCGCCTATCCAGGTGGTGGCCTGAAATCCATGCATTTCCCCATATTGCACCAGCCCACCGGACTGTAACTTATTACGGTACAGCAGTAAGAATTGATTGGCATCTTCCAGGTATTTATCCTGATCGGCCGGATTCAGGTAAGCTTTGAAGCCTTCCACCCGGTCGGGATGTTGAGGATCAAATAGCACCCGGTGATTAATGTTCCCGGCCCGTAACCACAACTGCCCGCCTTCCGGATAGATTAGCTGAATGCCGTCAAACCGCAGTCCCGAACCGTCCGACGCCTGCCAGTTTTGCAACTGTCCGCTGATTTTATCGAGCCGTACCAGCCCTTGATCCGCCAGCCCAATCCATAAGGCATCTTGCTGATCTGTCGCCAGGATAGAAATCACCGCGTTATCCAGCCGCACACCAGGCCGCACTTGCTGATGAAATTGCCGGACCTGCCCCTGCTCTAATAAATACAGGCCCTCGCCGCGGGTGCCTATCCACAGCCGCTGCTGGCTGTCCAGATGCAGATTGCCAATGTGCGGTTGCCGCCCCTCGCCCAGCGGCAGTAATTGCCAGTGGCCGCTGTTTGGTTCCAGCGTTAATAAGCCATTGTCAGTACCGACGTACAGCAGTCCGCTGCGGAGCTGTACCACTTGCCTGACCAGCGTCGGTTGTTTGGCCAGCCCCGGCAACACCGGCAGTGGCCAGCGTTTCACTAAAAAGCGGGTTAAATCCAGCTCAGCAACTCCGGCATCCCGGTTTGCCAGCCAGACATGCTGCTCGTCCTGGTACCAAATGCCAAAAACATCGCCATGCCCTAATAAACCGGTATCCCCCGGGCCTAACGGAATGTTGCGCACCTGCTGAGCCTGTGCTGATAAACCAAAGACCCCGACCGGAGTCTTCAGCCACAGTGTCCGCTGTTTATCAAACAATAAGCCGGTCAGATTATTGCTGGCCAGCTGGTAGCTGACTAACGGATTGGCTTTAAATAACTGCCAAGTTGCATTCGCTTTAGCCTGATACCAAAGCCCTTTGTCGTAGCTGCTGAGCCAGCGCCCGCCATCGCTGTCAAATACAATATCCGTCAGCAGTCCCTGCGCTAAGGCTGACGGTTGGCCCCGTTCAGCCTGCAACACGCCACTGGCGCTGTCGAAACGATACAAACCACCGCCATAGCTGGTCAGCCAAATCTGATTTTGTTGATCCGCTTTAATTGCCGTCACGGCGGCACTGGATAACTCAGAATTGCGGGTGCTAAACAGTTGCTTGTGCCCCTGTTGCGGGTGCCAGCGGATAGCACCGCCTTGGGGAATCTGGCGGTTACGCAGTGGCGCATTGCCGGTTCCTATCCATAAGTACCCACTGCTATCGCGAAACAAAGTATTGATAAACAAAGAATCAAGCGTATTGACCGGTAATGGGAGCAGCACATTTTCCAGGCGGGCTTCCTTCGGCTCCCAACGCAGCAGCCCACCGCCATAAGTGCCAACCCACAACTCACCGGAGTCATCCTGATATAACACCGAGATTTCAACCTGCTGTTGCTCGCCCTGCAACGCTGGTAAAGCAACCCGGCTGAACTGCTCTGTTGCCGGATTAAAACGGTTCAGGCCACCATAACGGGTGCCAATCCAGATGATGCCTTGCCGGTCAACCAGCAAACTCGACACCCAGTCCGCTGACAATGCATTTGGATCAGCCGGATCAGCTTGCCAGGCTTTGACTTGCAGACCGTCAAACCGATACAGGCCATGTTGAGTGCCTATCCAGAGGAAACCTTGTTGATCCTGCACAAGTGCAGTGGATTGGGCTAGTTTTGGCGTCACGCGGGTCAGGTTGAGAAAACGACTATAGACTTCTGCATGGGTTGGCGCCGGCGCTGATTGCAACGGCTGGGTCCGCGCCAGAAAAGGAAAAAGACACAACAAAATCAGGCAGTAAATCCGCCAGTTCAGCATCTGTATCTACCTGATAGGAAAGCGACTCAGTCCAGTATTAATGCTTTTTCCAGCCTGTGCAATCAAAGTTGATGCTGACTTTGGCTATGCAGTGGCTTGTCCTGCTGCAACACCGGCTCAGTGGATAGTCAGGACAAATACCAACATCAGCAGCAGCCAGCCACCTGCCAATATCAAACTGCGATTATCCAAACGGCGGAACAGCCACCAGTCAAGGCCTGACAATAATAGCGATGGCCAGATGATCCATAAGCTTAAACCCAGCATTCGCCGTCTCCATCGTTGAATTGCTGAGACTAAAATAATTTAAATGAGAATTATTTGCAATTAGAAAAAGACTGGGTTATGGTAAGCATCGTCAGGATGACACACCGATACTTGCCCGGTGCATGGAGGGATCCACTCCACGGTAGTCCCAGTCGTTGATTGGGTGTTTGCTGTTCTGCAGTGACTTTGCGGGGGACGTTTGCGCCGTCCCCCGTTTTTTTATTCGTTGCCATCCATGGCGCTCACCCGTTGGGCCAACGCGAGGCGTTGTTAAAAACTGCTCCTGCAGTTTTTTATGTCCAGGGAGGGACGGTACGGTGAATCAGGTCTTTCAACATGCCAACAATTTGGCATGTTGCCTGATGAACGCCAGTCACTCTGCGACTGGACTACGAAAATGCAGGTACTTGGTACTCAGAGCTTTTCGGCGATTCGCTGCCATCCATGGCGCTCACCCTTTAGCTCGACGCTGA
>CAMLNG010000289.1 GCA_946481195.1 uncultured Chromatiaceae bacterium | reverse complement strand
CGGAGGCCGGGTCAGCCGACGGCAATGTGGTGATGATGGACTTTGCTGTGCCGCCAACCGCTATGCAAAACCCTCCGCCATATTCTGCTCAGACTGAGTCGTCGGCTTCAGCAGATCCCTGGCAGTCACAGTCGCAGCAAGCTGCTACTCCCGCATTGCCCTGGTTACAGCCTTTGCTGCAGCTATTCCGTCAGGTCAGCCCGCTGGTGTTGGCCGGCCTCACCGTATTGTTTTTGGGCCTGAGTTTTCTCGCCACCTATTTTGCCCATCAAGGCTTGTTGTCGATGGAGCTGCGGCTTGGATTTATCGGTTGTTGCGGTGCCGGTCTGGTCGGGCTGGGCTGGTGGAAACGCCGCCGGCTTGGTAACAATGCCGCTCTGCTGCAGGGCGCCGGTTTTGCCGTGGTCTACCTGACTTTGTTTGCCGCCTGCAAATATTACCCGATGATTGGCACTTCTACCGCCTTTGCGCTGATGTTGCTGACGGTACTGGCCGGCAGCGCGTTGGCGCTGTTGCAGCAATCCCAGGCGCTGGCGATTTTGGCTACCGCCGGTGGTTTTTTTGTGCCACTGCTGACGTCAGACGGCTCGAACCGTTTTGTTGGCCTGTTCAGCTATTATCTGCTGCTCAATAGCGGTGTGTTGCTACTGGCCTGGTACCGGCAATGGCGCTGGCTGAACTGGACAGGATTTGTCGCGACTTTTGGTATTGCGCTGGCCTGGCAGCTGGTCAATTACCACAGCAGCGACTATGCGCTGGTGCAACCGTTTTTCGCCGTTTATTTCCTGATGTACCTGTTGATTGGTTATCGTTTTACGCTACGCCAGGGCCATCAGAGCCGCGGTTTTATTGATGGTAGTCTGGTGTTTGGTTTGCCGCTCCTGTCTTTTAGCCAGCAACTGTTGCTGACGAACCATTTTAGCCAGGGCGATAGCGTGAGTGCGGCAGTGTATGCATTGGTGTATGGCGCCATGTATCTGCTGGTGCGCCGGCAACAGCGTGACGATTTACGCCGGTTTGGCCAGATCCAGCTGGGCTTTGCGCTGCTGTTTGGTTCTCTGGTACTGCCAATGTCGCAGGGTGCCAGCTGGACGGCGTTTGGCTGGGCCTTAGAAGCGGCCGGTTTGTGCTGGCTGGGTTTTCAGCAGCAAAGCCGCGCCAGCCGCGCCGGTGCTTATCTGCTGATGACGGGGGCGCTGGTCGCTTTTGCCAGTGAATTACCGGTGCAGACTGGCAGCTGGTGGTTGGTGCAGGGCGACTTTATCAATATTCTGGTACTGGCGGTGTCGCTGCTATTGCTGTCAGTGAGCAGTGACCGCAAGCCGGCGGCGACCCGGTTATTGCCAGGTGAAAATGCGTTGACGCTGCTGTGGGGACTGCTCGGCTGGGGCCTCTGGCATCTGGCGTTTTTTGCCGAACTGGATGGTCATCTGGCGCAGCCTTTTGCGGCGCAAATCGCGGCAGCGGCGTTGTCGTTATTGCTGGCGTCTGCACTGGATCAGCGCTGGCCGCTACCCACTTTGCAACGGTTTGGCTGGTGGTTATTGCCGCTGCTTAGCTGCTGGTATGGCGCCGAGTTTTACGCAGAATTGCGGCACGACAGCTGGCAGCCGGTATTGTCGCTGGCCGGTATTGCTGCGCTCAGTCTGGTGCTGGTCAGTCATTACCGCTGGCTGCGCCAGACTCAGGTCAGCAAGCCATTGTATTTGCTGGCCATGCCCTGGCTGGTCGGGGTTTTAGTGGTGTGGCAGGCGCGGTATCTGGCGAACAGCTGGCAATTGGACAATCAGCAGATGCTGGGGCTGTTCTTTATTGCAGTCGCGGCACCCATGTTGTTATGCCTGTGGTTATCGGTGCAGCAGCGCTGGCCGCATCCGGCAGCGCCTGCGCTGTTTTTAACACGGCTGCCTTTACCCTGGCTTGCCGGCTTGGTGTTGCTATGGGGCTGGAGTCTGGTAGAACCGGCAACAGGTTATCCATTGCTGAACTGCCCGGATGCGGTGATGCTCGGTGCAGTGATAGTCGCAGCGTTGCAATGGCGGGCGGTACAGCGTGTTTTGACTTTAACAGCGCGGGCCGCGCAGCTCATGGCGGCATTCACTTTTATCAGTGCCACTGTGCTTTTGGTGCGCGCCATTGCACTGCTGCTGCAGTTGCCCTGGCAATTTGACCCGCTGTGGCAGAGCAGCGAAGTGCAGCTTGGCCTTTCCGTCGGCTGGACACTGCTGGCATTGGTGATGATGCTGCGCGGTCATCTGCTGGCGCACCGGCTGCGCTGGCAAGCCGGCGCCGCCTTGCTCGCTGTAGTGCTGCTGAAGCTGTTTCTGGTCGATTTGGCCGATGCCGGTTCACTGAGCCGGATCGTGTCTTTTATCACAGTCGGTGGTCTGACCGTGTTGATCGGCATTAAAGCGCCGATGCCGAAGTCGGGCGTGGCGACGCAGTAAAACAATAAAAGCCATCGCTGCCGGCAGCGATGGCTTGATCTTAGCGCTTTAAATAACAACGCATCTGCGTCAGTAACTCCGCCGGCGGCGTATCTTTGACGTCGTTCAGATATTCTTCAAACGGCGGGAAGTCGGCCAGCTCTTCACCACTTTGTGGCAGCCAGTGCCCAAACAACCAGTTGTAAGGTTGTTCGAGCTGGGCGTAATCGCCCTGAAATAACAGACTGACGGTGGTCCCGGCTGGCAAAGTCAGGTATTGCAGCGCCTCTGCACCCGGCTGGGCTGATGTGGCACGAAATCCTGCCGGTACACTGACGCAGGCCAGCGCACGTTGGTCTTTGGCGGCAACGGTTTGCGGATCGTCGTAGTACAAGCCAAAAAAGCGGCTGTCCGGGCCGAGTAAACCGGCTTCGGCAGCGAAAATAGCTAATTTGTCAAAGGTCTGGCCTATGCCCAGATAGTCGCCCAAATGGGGCAAGCCTATCAGTTCTACCGGATTAAACTGCTGAATTTCAATCGGATACGCCTGAATATCTGGCTGAGTACTGGGTTGGATCGTCATCTGTCGGAACTCCTCGCTACGGTCGTCCGTCTTGCCGCGCTGTTGGCGGTATTGCGCCGGACTGACGCCATATTGTTTACGGAAAGCCCGGCTCAGCGCTTCGGCGCTGCTGTAACGCAGCGGTTTGGCGATCTGTGACAAAGTCAAATCACTGCGCAGCAACTGACCGGCGGCCTGTTGCAGGCGCAGACGCCGGACTGTGGTGTTGACCGGCTCTTCAGCCAGCAGGCGGTAGGTCCGATGAAAATGATAGGGCGACATCCAGGCGACTTCGGCCAGCTGTTCTAACGTCAAATCAGCTTCAAGATGCTGATAAATATAATCAATCACGCGTTGCAGCCGCTGCTGATATGCCATTGAAGTCTGTATTTTCATCGGTTCCCTTCCTCTGGTTTGAGCCAGTCAGCGCACTGTAAAACAGCTCAACCTGACATTGTTTGCTGTTTTCTTTGTGCTGACACCGTGCGCTGCCATGTGTCCCATCATCGGTGATTTTTCGTGGTAAATAAAAAGATTGTTGATCTTTTCATCAGGTGAAACTATGCTCAGCATCATACCTTGTATTGCAAGGTATTATTTAATACATGGTGGAGCCGATACCCAGGCCCGATACAGGTGAAAAATGAACTCAACCGAAGCTCTGATGGAAAAATGGGAAGTGCAGCTGCGTAAAGGCACGCTGGAGCTGGCCATTCTGGCGGCGCTGCAGCAGCGCACTTTATATGGGCTGGAACTGCTGAAATTGCTGCAAAGCCTGCCGTCAACGACGATCACTGAGGGTACTTTGTATCCGCTGCTGGACCGGCTGAAACGCGACGAACTGGTCGATGCGCAGTGGGTGCAGGAAGGCGAGACCCGACCGCGTAAGTACTACCAGCTAACCCCTCTTGGCAACAAAAAGCTGACCGATCTGACCCGGCTCTGGCGCCAGTCTGTCAGCGATATTGAATGGCTGCTGGCCAACCCGGGCCCGCAACCGCTACCGAACACAGGAGTCTGAGATGTCTGCAGCAGAATTGCACAATAACGAGATGATCCATCGTTATCTCAATGATTTACGTCGTTATTTGTCCCGGCTTGCGCCGCATGAAACGCAGGAAGTGATCCGTGAAATTGAAAGCCATTTGTTTGATGTGCTGGAGCAGCAGACAGCTGCCGGCCAAACCGCAGACGTGGCAGAAATTCTGCGTGGTTTTGGCGATGCGCGCCAGCTGGCGGCTTTGTATGTCGCTCATATCGAAGAAGGTGCGCCACCACCGCGTGGCTTTCGCGCAATTCAAAGCGTGAAAAAAAGTGTCACCGCCAGTTTGTATTTCGCGATGGCGGTATTTGGTTTCAGCACGGCACTGAGTTTGTTATTTGTCGCCGGGGCGAAATTTCTGTTGCCTGAATCTGTGGGTGTCTGGTCGACACCGCATGGCGACAGCATTGTAGTTGGTTTTGTCTCAGTGCCGCCAATGGCGACACCTGAGGTGATGGGCTGGTGGATAGTGCCGGTGGCAGCACTGCTGGCAGCTGGAGTTGCCTTACTGACCCGTAAAGTGCTGCAGGTGCTGAAGCAACATATGTGAGTGCATGACTTAAAAGGAATTTCCGATGAAACTCATCTGGATTAATCTGAAACATTTCAGCATCACCAGCCTGTTGCTGCTGGGTTTGGCGCTTTGCCTTGCGGTGGTATTCAGTATCGATATTGATTACGGCGACGACCGCCGGGCGTACAAAGTTGGGGGCGAAGGCCCGCATGTGTTTTTTTCAGACGACCAGATGCAGCTGAATTTTATCCGCGGTGATGGTGAATCTGGCTTTTATCTCGAGCAACAAACAGTGCCGCTGACGGCCAAGGTACAGACGCAGGTGTATTTCCCACTGGAAGACAACCATTTTGCCCTGACGATTGATGGCAGCAGTCCGGACCGGCAGCCGGACGGCAGTTTTATTTCCCCGCCGCTGCGTTATCAGGACAACGAGCCCATTCTGGCCATTTCCGATATCGAAAGTGCCTTTAAAACGCTGCGGGATTTTTTGCAGGCGCATCAGGTAATTGACCAACAGCTGAACTGGACTTTTGGCAAAGGCCATCTGGTATTGCTGGGCGATATGACCGATCGCGGGCCTTCAACAACGCAAGTGTTGTGGTTCATTTATCAGCTGGAACAGGCGGCGCGGGCGCAGGGAGGCACTGTGCATTATATTCTAGAGCACCATATAGTTTAAAAAAGCGGCAGCAGCGATAAGCAGAATGGCCGC
>CAMLNG010000288.1 GCA_946481195.1 uncultured Chromatiaceae bacterium | reverse complement strand
GACCAAACGGATGGACAATCTGGTGCAGCAACTGCTGACGCTGTCACGAATTGAAGCTGCAGCTAAAGTGCAATACGACGAAAATGTCGATGCACCGGCGATGCTCGTGTTACTTGAACAGGAAGCGCAGAGCCTGAACCGCGAGAAACAGCATCAAATCCATTTCGAGATTGACCCGGATTTACGGGTGAATGCCATCACCGAAGAGCTGCGTAGCGCATTTTCCAATTTGGTGACTAACGCCATTAAATACACGCCAGATGGCGGTGAAATCAAAGTCAGCTGGCGGCGTGAACATCACAAAGCGGTGTTTACCGTAACTGATAATGGCGAAGGTATCGCTCCCCAACACGTCAAGCGCTTAACTGAACGGTTTTACCGGGTCGATCAGGCGCGGGCGCGCAACACCGGTGGCACCGGTCTTGGTCTGGCTATTGTTAAACACGTGCTGTCGCGTCATCAAAGCCGGCTGATGATTTTCAGTGAACCGAAACGTGGCAGTTCGTTTTCTTTTGCGCTGCCACCGGAGCTGGTGGTCGGCGAGCTGACCGCGACTCAGCCAAAGTTACCGAAAAAACTGAAATAATCAGCTTCGTTGGTGTTAAAAGGGTCCGCCAGGTACGGCAAGCGCAAGCGCCGCCGTACGCTGGTATGGACTACTTCAACGCTGGCGGCTGGGCCAGAAAATCGACCGCTAAGCCGGCTAATGCCCTGACGCCATTCTCCATGGCGGGTTCATACACGCGGAAAAACGGCGAGTGGTTAGGTGCTGTTTTGTCCAGTGGCTGGCCTGGTTCGGCAATACCCAGGAATAAAAACACCCCCGGTACTTCCTGCTGGAAAAAGGAAAAATCTTCTGAGGCGGTAATGGGCTTGATTGGACTGACACCAGCTTTGGCGCCGGCCCAGTTCAACGATGGCATGGCCCATTCTGTCAGGCCAGCGTGGTTCCAGGTCACGGCGGCAAAACTTTGTGAATGAAAATGTGCTGTGGCACCACTGGCGGCCGCGATATGCTCACTGGTGTGCTGCATTTTTTGAATCAGCTGCTCGCGCATCTGTGGGTCAAAGGTGCGGATAGTGCCACCGAGTTTGACTTCATCCGGAATAATGTTCCAGCGTACACCACCATGCACCTGACCAATCGACATCACGGCCGGCGCCTGAGTGACATCAAGCTGCCGGGCCGGGATTTGATGCAGAGCGGTGATGAGCTGACCCGTGACCGCGACAGGGTCGATGCCACGCCAGGGGCTGGAGCCGTGCACCTGTACACCTTTGACGGTAATTTCAAAGCTGTCTGCCGCCGCCATAATGCCTTCAGGTTTCACCTGCAACTGCCCGGCCGGCCCTGGCCAGACATGCACGCCGAAAATTGCATCGGGTTTACGTTTGGCAAAAATACCTTCTTTAAGCATCAATTTGGCGCCGCCTTCTTCGCCTGGTGGCGGGCCTTCTTCAGCCGGCTGGAAAATAAACATCACATCACCGGCCAATTCTGCTTTATGTTTGCTCAGTACTGTCGCAGCGCCCAGTAACATGGCGACATGGGCGTCATGACCGCAGGCGTGCATCACACCAACCTGCTGACCGTTAAATTCAGCCACTTCTTTGGAGGCAAACGGCAGGTCTACTTGCTCTTTGACTGGTAACGCATCCATGTCAGCGCGCAGCGCCACCAGTTTGCCCGGTTTACCGCCTTTTAAAGTAGCGACAACACCAGTGTGAGCAATACCGGTTTGTACTTCCAGACCTAGCTTTTTCAGCTCAGCCGCCACCAGCGCACTGGTGCGTTTTTCCCGGTTGGATAGCTCAGGATGTTGGTGCAGATCACGACGCCAGTTGATGACCTGCGGCATGACGGCACTGATGGCCGGTGATAGAGCCGTTTTCACATCAGTCGCTTGGGCATGCGCGGCCAGCGCGAGGGTCAGGGCAGAGAGCAAAAAGCGCATATGAATTCCTGCTGGAAGAAATAAGGGACAGCGATAACTTAGCGGGAAATCAGTCGGTTGCCAACTACAGTCCCTTCAGGGACTGCTGTAAATCATCAGGTAAACAAAAGGGGGCGATGTTTAGATAAAAAAATGTGAATATAAAGAGATTTTAAAGTTGAGCTTGCCGAAAACTTCGCCTATGTTGATGCCTTACACGGCTAAAAAGGAGAATAAAAATGTGGAAATCATCGGTTGTGTTGGCGTTGCTGGTTTTGTGCTCCGCCAAAGTTGTTGCCAGCGATTTTGTGTTACCGGAAGCCTGGCAGGGCGAAACGCCTGATTCGACTATCACTATCAGTTACAGCGATCTCGATTATGTGCTGGACTCTGCTGTCCTGATGTCTGGTCCACCCAGCCGTAAAAAGTCCAAAGCATCTTCATCAACAGTGAGTACCCGGCTGAAAAACAATTACAACACGCTGACGACCAACGCCGGCAACCGCATTATGTTTGAAGAGTTTAAGAAGAAACCGGAAATGGCGGCAGTGGTCAGTAAAATCCGTGCCAGCCTGGAATCTGTTCCCGCTGAAATCCCACTTAACTCACTGAATAAAAAAGAACAAATCGCATTCTGGCTGAATTTATATAATGTGGTGGTCATTGACGAAATCAACAAAATCTATCCGAAAAAAGACTTAGAAGAATTTGTTACCGGCAAAGACGGTTTATTAAGCCGTAAATTGGTGAATGCAGGCGGTGTGCAACTGAGCCTTAATGACATCCAGTACGGTGTTTTGCAGCAAAAATATCCGGATGAAGTGCTGGTGATCTATGGCTTGTATCAGGGGTACATCGGCAGCCCCAGCATCCGCAAGTATGCCTATACCGGTGCGAATCTGAACCGTTCGCTGCAATTTAATGCAAACGATTTTATCAACACCAACCGAGGTACTTATCCTGATGGCAAAACCTTTCGGGTTGCAGGTTTTTACCAACGCAATGCCAGCTATTTTCCGGATTTTGACAACGACCTGCGCAATCACCTGCGTGAGTATTTGCGGGAAAATGAAATTCCATTATTAGATGAAGCCAAGACGTTGGTGGCTAATATCGACGATTGGACTGTGACCGACATCTACGGCACCAGCCGCAACTATGGCGGTGGCGCTGCTACCAACGATGCAGCTTTGTTAGGGGCTTTTGCCCAAGGCCAAACAATGCCTGGTTCAGAAGAGGTTGCCAATCTGGAACTGATGGCAAACTCGGTGCAGGCCAAATCTGTCACTTATGGCCGCTTCTCTGCCGATCAGGTGCAAAAGCTTAAAGAGCTTAAATTTAATCATGAGAACCGCGGTGGTGTGGTAACAGTGACGGATTTAGCTGAAGCAGAAGCGGAAAAGAAATCTGAAGCCGGGCAAAACGACGATAAATCCGGGCAATAATCCCAGTTGAAATGCCGGTGCAGGCCGGCATTTTTTACACGCTATAAACGATGAAGCATTGAACAAGGACTATCAATGAAAAAAATTTTGTTATTGATTGCCACTATTGTGGGCACGCTGACCAGCACTGCGCTGCCAGCAGCAGAATTGCCTGAACATTGGTTTGGCTCGGACGAGCAATCACAAATCCAAATTCGCTATGACGATGTTGACCATTTGCTGCAACAAGCGGTGTTGATGTCTGGCCCACCGAGCCGAAAAAAGTCTTCAGCCTCAACCGCGACAGTAAATACCCGGTTGAAAAATAATTTTAACGTGCTGACCATCAATGCCGGCAATAAATTGTATTTTGAAGAGTTTCATAAAAAACCTGAGCTGCGCGCTGCCGTGACCGAAATCCGCAAAAGCCTGGAATCTATACCGGCCAGCATCCGGCTTAATCAGCTGAATCAAAAAGAGCAGCTGGCTTATTGGCTGAATTTATACAATCTGGTAGTGATCGATGAGATCAATCAGATTTACCCGCGTAAAAACCTGAAAGACTATGTATTGGCGCCGGATGGTCTGCTCGCCCGCAAAACGATGTCGATTGAAGGGGTTGCTCTCAGTCTCGACGATATTCAGCACCGGGTGCTTCAGGTTAATTTTCCGGACCAGCCGCTGGTGTTGTATGGGTTGTATCAGGGGTATATCGGCAGTCCAAGCATTCGTAAGCACGCTTATACCAGCGAAAACGTGATGCGGGCACTGAAGCTTAATGCTTTTGATTTTATCAACTCGAACCGTGGGACTTACCCTGACCGCAAAAATTTCCGCGTTGCCGGCTTTTATCAGCGCAATGCCGAGTACTTTCCCGATTTTCAAGCCGACCTGCGTCAGCATATCAGAGGCTTCCTGCAAGATACTGAACAGCAGCAGCTGGAGCAGGCAGTGGCGTTGGTGACTGATATTGAAGATTGGACAGTCACCGATATTTACGGCAGCAGCCGCAATTATGGTAGTGCAGCCCACATCAACAGAGCGGCGATGTTGGATGTGCGTAATATGCCAGATGCCGCGTCGAGCTGGATTGGTAAAGTGGATGACGTGGGATTGTATTCGTCAGATCAGCTGCAGCGCATGCGCGAACTGCGGATTAATCACATCAACAGGGGCGGTGTGGTGACCGTCAGCGACTTACCACCTGAGGCGCCTAAAACCACCACTAAACCATAACAGCGCAGGCGGGCTGGCCAACCAAGGCAGCCCGTTTTGAAATTTGCTTTAATCACCGCTAATTGTCGTCGGTCAGTTCCGGTAAGCCAGGACAATTCAGTATAAGACCGGCCCGTTTTAGAAATTGTTGTTCTGTGCGAAGGTCCGCGGCCAACACTGTATGTTGCTGGTACCAGCTTTCAGGCAGAAGCAAGGTCAGCTGTGCCGGTTGAGCGATGCAATGCAGCGCCGGCACTATGTCCTCCCGGCGCTTTTGATTCAGCAAAACGGCCAGACGGAAAATAGTCAAAGCGTGATAAAAATCGACCTGACGGTACAGATAAAACGCTGAGACATCGTCCGGTTTAATTTTGCGTCTGTGATAACGCACTAAAGACGCCAGCACCCGCTGCTGTTCCTGATTAAACCCGGGTAAGTTGGCGTTATTGAGAATGTAAGCGCTGTGGCGTTGTACGCTGGACGAATTAATCTGTAAGCCTATTTCATAGACATAACAGGCAAACTGCAACAGTTGGCCCCATTCTTCACCAAGTTGCCAGGCGTCACGGCACTGTTGCCACAGGGTTTGCACCGTTTGGCTGACCCGGCCAGCCTGTTCGGTGTCGATGGCGTATCTTTTGATCAGGCTTTGAATGGTGTGCTGGCGGATATCCTGATGCTGCAGGC
>CAMLNG010000287.1 GCA_946481195.1 uncultured Chromatiaceae bacterium | reverse complement strand
CACTAATGCCTGCATAGTGATGGTATTTTCTTCCATCAGGTACGCAATGCAGGGGTTGGAATTAATCACAATTTCATAGGCCAGCCCCATATTGCCGCGTTTATAGTTTTGTTCGGTCTGGATAAATTTCTTGCCATATGACCAATGGTTATAACCAATTGGCATCCCCACGCTGGAATAAGCGTCCATCATCTGCTCGGCAGTGATGATCTCAATCTGATTCGGGTAATAATCCAGCTTGTAAAAACGGGCGACCCGCTCAATTTCTGTCTGATACTGCGTCAGCAGCTCAAAACTCCAGTCCGGGCCATCGGATAAAGGCTGTACTTTCTTTTTTGCCGACATAAAGACTCCTTGTACTCAGGCCGCCTGTTTCTTAAATAATTCACGAAACACCGGATAAATATCACTGACCTGGCGGATTGGCTGGATAGCAAAATTATCAAAACTGCTCAGCAGTTTTTCATATTCGACCCACAGGCTCTGATGCGGACGTTGGGTAATTTCGATATAGGCGTAATAGCGCACCCAAGGCAGCAGCTGTTCAGCCAGTAGCTGTGAGCATTGCGGACTGTCGTCTGCCCAGTTATCACCATCGGATGCCTGTGCCGCATAGATATTCCACTCGGTCGGGTCATAACGCTCTTTAACCACTTCGGCCATCAGCTTCAGGGCACTGGACACAATAGTGCCGCCGGTTTCCTGTGAATAAAAAAACTCGTGTTCGTCGACTTCTTTGGCCTGAGTGTGGTGGCGGATATACACCACTTCGACGTTTTTATAGCTTCGGCTTAAAAACATGTAGAGCAAAATATAAAAACGTTTAGCCATATCTTTGGTGGCCTGATCCATAGAGCCCGACACATCCATCAGGCAAAACATTACGGCTTTGCTGGTCGGTTCCGGCCTTTTGGCGAAATTGCGAAAGCGCAGATCGAAGCTGTCGATAAAAGGCACTGCGTCAATGCGGCGGCGTAATTCTTCCGCTTGTGTGTTTAACAGTTGCAGTCGCTGCATATCCGGCAATGCCGACGCTTCAAGTTCGGCAATTTCCTGTTCTATTTCATGCAGTTGTTTTTTCTTACCTGCCGTCATCGCAACACGGCGTGCCAGCGAGCCCTGCAGAGACCGGACTATGTCAATATTGCTGGGTACGCCCTCAGAGCGATAACCGGCGCGGACATTTTTATATTGCACCAGTTTATCCAGCTGGTTTTTGCGCAGGTTTGGCAGTTCTAAGTCTTCGAACAGTAAATCCAGATATTCGTCTTTGGAGATAGAAAAAACAAATTCGTCTTCGCCTTCACCATCGGCGCTGGCATCCCCTTGTCCGGAGCCGCCGCCCTGGCCGCCCAGCGGTCTTTTAATGCGGTCGCCTTCGCTGAATTGATCATTGCCCGGATGTACGCGCTCGCGATGACCACCGCTGCCCTGATGAAAAAATGGCTCCGTGATGTCGCGTCCGGGGATCGAAACACTTTCACCTTTGTCGATATCGGTGACGCTGCGTTTACTGATTGCATCAGACACAGCCTGTTTGATTTGTTGTTTATAGCGGCGGATGAACCGTTGCCGGTTCACCGCGCTTTTGTTTTTGCCGTTCAGGCGTCGATCGATAAAATGCGCCATAGTACCTCCGGCTCAACCCCCGACTCATTGTGATTTCCGGACCCGCAGGTACCATTCAGACAACAAACGGACCTGTTTGCGCGTATAGCCTTTTTCCATCATCCGATCGACAAAATCATCGTGTTTTTTCTGATCATCGGTAGAGGTTTTGGCATTAAACGAAATCACCGGCAGCAGCTCTTCGGTGCTGGAAAACATCTTTTTCTCAATGACGGTGCGCAGTTTTTCATAGCTGGTCCAGGTCGGATTTTTGCCGTTGTTTTTCGCTTTGGCCCGCAGTACAACGTTGACGATTTCATTGCGGAAATCTTTTGGATTACTGATACCGGCCGGTTTTTCAATTTTTTCCAGCTCGGCATTCAGGGCCGCGCGGTCAAACAGCTGACCGGTTTCAGGGTCACGATACTCCTGATCCTGGATCCAGAAATCGGCATAGATCACGTAACGATCGAAGATGTTCTGCCCATATTCCGAATAACTTTCTAAGTATGCCGTCTGAATTTCTTTACCGATAAACTCGACATATTTTGGGATCAGGTAACCCTTCAGATGTTCCAGATACCGTTCAGCCACATCCGCAGGGAACTGCTCGCGTTCAATTTGTTGTTCCAGCACGTAGAACAGATGGACCGGATTGGCTGCGACTTCAGTGGTGTCGAAATTAAACACCCGGGATAAAATCTTAAAGGCAAAGCGCGTGGATAAACCGGTCATGCCTTCGTCGACGCCGGCATAATCGCGATACTCCTGATAGGATTTGGCTTTGGGATCTGTGTCTTTCAGGCTTTCGCCGTCATAGACGCGCATTTTCGAATACATGCTGGAGTTTTCCGGATTTTTCAGTCGGGATAACACAGCAAACTGCGCCAGCGATGTTAAAGTTCCCGGCGCGCAGGGCGCGGTTTTCAGCTCGCTGTGCTCCAGTAGTTTTTCATAAATCCGCACTTCTTCTGACACGCGCAGGCAATACGGCACTTTGACGATATACACCCGGTCAAGAAAAGCTTCGTTGTTTTTATTGTTGCGGAAAGTCTGCCATTCAGACTCGTTACTGTGCGCCAGAATAATGCCTTCAAACGGCAGTGCGGCGAGGCCTTCTGTGCCGTTGTAATTGCCTTCCTGTGTCGCAGTCAGCAGCGGATGCAGCACTTTGATTGGTGCTTTGAACATCTCAACAAATTCCATCAGGCCCTGGTTGGCGCGGCATAAAGCGCCTGAGTAGCTGTAGGCGTCCGGGTCGTTTTGCGCAAAATGTTCCAGCATGCGGATATCCACCTTGCCAACGAGCGAGGCGATATCCTGATTGTTTTCATCACCAGGTTCGGTTTTGGCGATCGCCACCTGGTCCAGAATTGACGGATATTTTTTCACGACGCGAAATTGACTGATATCGCCATTAAACTCGTGTAGCCGTTTACCGGCCCAGGGCGACATAATGGTTTTCAGGTAGCGTTTTGGAATGCCGTACTCCTGTTGCAGAATATTGCCATCTTCGTTGAGGTCAAACAGGCAAAGCGGGTGGTCGTAGACCGGCGAACCTTTGAGGTAATAAATCGGTACTTGTTGCATCAGGGATTTGAGTTTCTCGGCCAGTGAGGATTTACCACCGCCGACCGGCCCCAGCAGGTACAGAATTTGTTTACGCTCTTCCAGGCCCTGTGCCGAATGTTTCAGGTAAGAGACGATTTGCTCCACCGCATCTTCCATGCCGTAAAACTCGGAAAATGCCGGATAACGGGCGATGACACGGTTGGAAAATAACCGGCTGAGTTTTGGGTCCTGCGCGGTATCTGTCAGTTCCGGCTGGCCTATCGCCATCAGCAACCGCTCAGCGGCGCTGGCGTAACAACTTTTGTCGTTTTTGCACAGCTGGAGATACTCCGAAATGCTGTACTCCTCTTCGCGTGCTGCTTCGTAACGAGACTTGTAGTGCTCAAAAATGCCCATCATGCACCTCCACAAACAAACTCAAAAAAACGGGTAGCTTTTAAAGGTTAGTCAGGAAAAAATGAACTCGCCGCTCTAATTACAAGAATTTTCAGCAATTTTCGACGAGATACATTTGTCTGTTTGATTCGCTGCGCTAAGCGTAGTTCAGCAATACGGGCAAATGGGCGGGGCGGACGGAAAAGAAAAAACCCGGCACAGGCCGGGTTTTTCGTAACTGGCAAGGATTCGTTACTTGGCGAAGTTCGCGCTGGCGAATTCCCAGTTAACCAGAGCCCAGAAGGCGTTCAGGTAAGTTGGGCGCGCATTGCGGAAGTCGATGTAATAAGCGTGTTCCCACAGGTCGACGGTCAGCAGGGCTGTGACGCTGCTGTCGGTCAGCGGTGTGCCGGCGTTTGAAGTGTTGACCAGGTCAACAGTGCCGTCAGCTTTTTTCACCAGCCAGGTCCAGCTTGAGCCGAAGTTGTTGACGGCTTTGTCGTTAAAAGCAGTCTGGAATGCTGCGAATGAACCCCATTTGGCGTTGATAGCATCAGCTAAGGCGCCAGTTGGTTCACCGCCACCTTGTGGTGACAGGCAGTGCCAGTAAAAAGTGTGGTTCCAGATTTGCGCAGCGTTATTGAACACCGGGCCTTCTGAAGTTTTGATGATGTCTTCCAGTGATTTGCCGGCAAATGCAGTGCCTTCAATCAATGAGTTCAGTTTAACCACGTAAGCGTTGTGGTGCTTGCCATGGTGGAATTCCAGAGTCTCAGCGGAAATGTGTGGTGCTAAAGCGTCTTTAGCATAAGGTAATGCTGGTAATTCAAAAGCCATTCTATTTCTCCATCGGCGTTGTTTAGTGGTTCTGCATCGCGTAGACTACAAAACCCGAGTAAATTACTCAAGTTTTACCAGCGGATTGTCTGCACAAATACCCGATGGTCAGCCTCGCGTTGAGGTTTGTTCTGCAGCCCAAGTTTTTGGGGCAATTCGGCAGATCTCAAGTGGCGACAGACAATTCCTTTGGTAAAATGTGGCAAATTTTTTAGCGCTCCTGCAGAGGTCCTGATGGAAACTATCGACAAAATCAAACAACAACTGGCGGATAACCCAATCATTCTGTACATGAAAGGTTCGCCAAAACTGCCAAGCTGTGGTTTTTCGGCGCAGGCTTCACAAGCGCTGATTGCATGTGGTGAGCCGTTTGCATTTGTAGATATTCTGCAAAACCCGGATATCCGCGCTGAATTACCGGCGTATGCGAACTGGCCGACGTTCCCGCAACTGTGGGTTGAAGGCGAGTTGATTGGTGGTTGCGACATTATGCTGGAGATGTTCCAGCGCGGTGAATTACAACCGCTGATTAAAGAAACGGCGGCCAAGTACAAAAAAGACGACAGCGCAGAGTAAAATTCTACTGCTGATAAAACAAAACCGCCGCGGCGGTTTTGTTGTTTATAGGGGCTGTTGACGTTTGGTGTTTGTTTTTGCAGCAGTTTGTCACCACGCGGTGGCCGGCTTATGCAAGGCAGTGCGAGAGCCGTACGTGGTACCCAGTGTGTTATTCTACACAAACGAGCACTAACGCCGCAGAAAGAGCTGCCAAACGCTGCCCTGCGGGTTCGTTTGGCGGCGCTTTGGGCTTTGTCACTCGTTGCTCACATAGAATCACTATGTCACGCGCCTCGTTTCGCGCCCAAAA
>CAMLNG010000286.1 GCA_946481195.1 uncultured Chromatiaceae bacterium | reverse complement strand
ACTACCAGTTTCAGCGCACTTTTTGCACACCAACCTTGTTTAATTTGCGCTTCGATTTCATTGCCGAGACTCGCCGCATCAAGCAGTTGATGATAAACGTCAAAAATCGCCAGCGCATCCGCCGGAAGATGCCCGCTCATCCGCTCTGCCAGCCGGTTAAATTCGGCCTTGGTGACTTTAACGGCGCGATAAAAACGGTTGAGCTCTTTTTCCGGGTCGTCAGTGTGCTTTAAGGAAATGGCGTCAAAATCACTGGCAGGCTGCAATACATAAGCTTCACCAATCGCGATACCGGGCGCGCCAATCAGCCCCTGCATCTGGCTATTTTGTTGTGCTGCAGTTGTACCGGCCGACATCTTGCGCATCTCGGCATTCACCAGTACAGACGCCAGCTGCACGCCTAAAGTCACCAGAAAGGATTCTTCATCTTCATTAAAAATGCGCGAGTCAGATTGCTGGATAGTCAAAACACCCAACACTTTGCGGTGATGAATAATCGGGCAGCCTAAAAAGGCAGAAAAACAGTCTTCGGAGACTTCAGGGGTGACTTTAAAACGGGGGTGCAGATGGGCTTGCGCCAGATTAATCGGCTCTTCGCGCTGACCGACCCAGCCAATCAGACCTTCAGAGAAACCAATCGAGACTTTACCTATGGCTTGCGGGTTTAAGCCGTCGGTCGCCATCAGCATAAAATGTTGTTGTTCGTAATCAGCGAGGTAAACGGAGCAGCATTCTGTGCGTAGCGCCTGTTTGACGTTGCGGACCAATCCGGCCAAAGCGCTTTCCAGCGATGGCTCCTGAGCTACGTCCTGCACTATGCGCCGCAACTGGCTGAGCATTTCCGACCTCACATCAAAACAAATGCCAGCCAGCGGCCGGCATCAGTTTATTTCTTTTTAATTTCCCGTCGAACAAAAGGTAAAGCGATTGGGGCAAATTCTTTCATGACTTTGCGGTACACTTCCCGCTTAAAAGCCACAACCTGCCGCACCGGGTACCAATAACTGACCCAACGCCAGTCATCAAATTCAGGATGCGTAGTTTTCAGCAGATTGACATCTTCATCCCTGCAGGTTAACCGGAGCAAAAACCATTTTTGTTTTTGTCCGATACATACCGGATTTGAATCCCGTCGAATTAACCGTTTTGGTAGTTTATAACGCAACCAGTGTTTGGTTGTTGCGACTATTTCTACATCTGCTGCGGTCAATCCAACTTCTTCATTCAACTCTCGGTACATGGCTTGTTCAGGTGTTTCACCGTCATCAATGCCACCTTGTGGATACTGCCATGAATGTTGTCCGTATCTGCGAGCCCAAAACACCTGTCCCTGGTGATTACAAATCACTATACCGACGTTGGCCCGAAAGCCTTCGGCATCGATCACACAAACCTCTGGCTTGTTTACAACTGCGTTGGATTGATTCTTTCACAAAGTCGCAGGGACAGCAAACTGAATTTATCCGAAACCACCCCCAAGTTATCCACAACTTAGCATTTATACAGTATCTGCCTGTGCACTTTTACACAGCGACTGTGCATATAACTGTGCATATCCTTGTTTTTATCCCTGAATAACTCAGCGCCGACAAAATAAATAAAACAACAACAATGGAAATATTTATTTAATTTCATGCATTTAGAACGCTTTTCCCAGTCAAAAACCAAGTCCCGTACTGTGCATAAGTTGGGTTGCTGATTAATTCGCCAGAAAGTTCAGGCAAAAAATGTTAGTGTACTCAGAGTGATAGATGGACTGTATTATGCGACCGGCTTCTCCTGACTCCACCACCGAATTGTTGCAACGTGCCCGCCAACTGGCCGGCTTAACACTGGTCGAACTGGCTGTCGAACTGAATCAACAACTGCCCCCGGATTTACAAAAAGATAAGGGCACCGTTGGCCAGTTGTTAGAGCTGGCATTAGGCGCCAGCGCCGGCTCCAAGGCTGAGCCGGATTTCCCTCATCTTGGCGTCGAATTAAAAACCATACCGGTCGACAGGCACGGCAAACCGCTGGAAAGTACCTATGTGTGTGTCGCACCGATGACAGGAGCCACCTTACAGCACTGGGAGGATTCCTGGGTCTGTCGCAAACTGCTGCATGTACTTTGGGTGCCAGTCCTGGCAGAACGTGGTATTCCACTGGCAGACCGTATGATAGGCCGGGCCTTTTTATGGCGACCCAGTGCCGAACAGCAACAACTGTTGCGCCAGGATTGGGAAGAACTGATGGATTTATTGGCGCTGGGTGGCCTGGCCCAGATTAAAGGTAGCCATGGCAAAGCGCTGCAGCTGAGGCCCAAAGGCGCCAACAGTCAGGCACTGACCACTGCGATTGGCGCCGGCGGCGAACCTGTGCAGGCTTTGCCGCGCGGCTTTTACCTGAAAACCAGCTTTACCAGTCAAATCCTGCAGCAAAGTTGCTAGAACACCATTGCCTGTATCGAGCCCAAGCTGCAATCCATGCGGCTCTAATGGATATAGCGTTGCAGTATTGCGTTGTATCTGCCATCCGCTTTGATGGTCGCCAGCGCCTGATTAAACGCATTCACCTGCTCTGGTTTAACAGTGGCTTTGCTGAACATCACAAACACATCGGTATTGCCCATTGAAATCGAATGCGCGCCGATTTGTTTATCCAATCCTTTGCGGCGCAGCATGGCATGCCCGACAAAACTGTCTTCCAACATGCCGTCAATATCCTCGTCCAGCAGACGGGCCAGATTTAATTCGCCAAGCGAGGCTTCAACAAACTGCGGCTTTAACGTTTCCTGCTTAAATAGCTCTGCAAATTCAGCTCCATAGTAATATTCACTAATGATGCCGACTTTTTTGCCGCTGCCGACAAAATCCGCCAAAGTATTTTGCGGATAACCAGCAACATCGTCTGAGCGCACGAATAACACAAACTGTTCCTGACGATATGGGTCAGAAAAATAGGCATATTCCTGCCGGGCCGGCGTCACAGACGCCCCCAGCAACAAATCTACAGTGCCGCTTTTCAGCGCACCGACCAGATCCATCCAGGTTCCTTGTTGCGCCGCAATATCGCAGCCCATTTCTCCGGCAATCGCCTGGACTAACTCTATATCGAGCCCGGCGGGTTTATTGTCCAGAGACGTGTACTGATAGGGTTCCCAGGCTTCAAAGCCGAGTTTCAGCTGACATGTGATAGTTGGTTTAGCGGGTGCTGCGACTGCGGCAGCCGCTGCAGGTGTTGCTGCAGATTGCGCCGAACTGGCAGGCGCTGGTGTATTTGGACCACAGGCGGATATAAACAGCAAAAGTGAAAATAAGCACAGAAAACTGGTGGATTTCATAGGATGCCCCGTCGACTTGCTTTGTTCTGAGCAAGCTTAGTGCATTTCAGCGTTCTTGGCGGCTGGGCAAAGCTTCTGCACAAAATAATTTACAGAGGGGCGTATTTCACGCAACGTCGAATAAATCAAACCAGATGTATTGATAATTTAATCAACAAGTTGCCAGATTTCTTCCGTCACGCGGCCTTGTTCAGTGCGACGTTGTGTCAGCCGGCCATCAGCCAGACGCCATTGATAAGCCAACCGGTGTGCCTGATCCGGTTTAAAGCCGTTGTATTCGTGGTACAAATCTGAAGTCAGCTCAATCAGTCCTGCACTGGTACTGACAATACGGCCGTCTGAAGTGGTGTTAATCCGGCTAAAATGCCGGTTGGCGACAATTTTCAGCGTTTCAAGCGCCTGGACTGGTGCCGACATTGGCAGTGCCTTACCACTGTCATCAAACTGGCGGACCGCGACCAGACGCCAGGTGCCGTCCAGCACTGAACTGTCCTGTTGAAACTTGCGCTCAGAATTGGTCAAAGCCAAGCCATAAAACAAACTGGAGCTAATCAGCAGCAATCCCAGTAAAAAACCGGAGTATAAGTTTCTCAAGCTAAGCCTCAGAATTATATTGTTTTTGTTATTAGATCCCGAGTGTACTCAGTCAGACTCCGGCTTGGCAACCAGATCTTCATGGCGTTGGAAAATATCAAATTTTCGTCAGTTTTTCTTCGAGCAACGCTAACAGATTTCCTTCCGGATCACGGAAAAACGCCAGCCATAAATCATGATCCGGCATAGGTGCCACACATTGTGGTGGCCGCTCGCCGCTGCCCCCCATATCCAACAAGCGTTGGTACTGCTGCTCAATCTGCTGACACTGCAGATATAACACCGAGTTTTGTCCGCATAACCCGGCGCCTTGTGGCTGCGTCAGCATTAACCGGATGTCCCCCAGCGCCATAAATGCCAGCTGAGGCGCTGGCTGAAACAATAAAGGTAAGCCTAGTTGCTGGAAGAACCCGACAGCCTGTGGTACATCAGCAACAACATAAGCAATCTGGCGTAGTCCGGTTAAGGTTGAGGTACTCATATTCGGTGTCCTGTCGCAAACAATTCCCGAACTACACTGACGAATTCAAATCCAGAAAGCAACGGCTTAAGGCCAGGAATACCGCCAAATCCGCTGCAGTACGGTCAGATACTGCCGGAAGAATGAACCTGTGTTGTAGGCAATACCGTATTTATCGGCAATTTGCTGAACTTTGGCCGACAGCACCGGGTAACGCCATGCCGGCAGGTCCGGAAACAGATGGTGTTCAATCTGACAACTCAGGTGGCCGGTCAGAATATGTAACCAGCGCGGGCCGCTAAAATTGGAAGAACCCAAAATCTGCCGGTAGTACCAATGGCCACGGCTTTCGTTTTGACATTGCTCTGGCTGAAACACTTGGGCCTGCTCGGTGAAATGACCGCAAAAAATCACCGTTGAAGTCCACCAGTTACGCAGCAAATTAGCCGCAAAGTTACCAATGAACACAGGTATCGCGACTGGCCAGCATATTAACGGATAAATCAGATAATCTTTGGCCAGCTGGCGGCGGGCTTTGGTGAAAAAGGCTTTTTTCAGCTGCTGGTCACTGATCTGGCTAAAACGACCGGCTTTTTTTCTGCCAAAAAACACCCGTTGCGCGGCCAGTTCATGATAGGCGATCCCCCATTGAAACAAGGTGCTCAGCAGCAGGTACGTTAATAGCTGCCAGCTGTTTTGCACCCGCCAGCGCAAGTCGTCTGACAGTCGCAACAGGCCATAACCGAAGTCGCGGTCCTCACCAATAATATTGGTGTAAGTGTGATGCTCAAAATTGTGGGTGCGTTGCCAGGATTTGGCGTCGCAGACAATGTCCCATTCAAAGCGCTGAGAATTCAGCGTTGGATGACGCAAAAAATCATATTGCCCATGCAACACATTGT
>CAMLNG010000285.1 GCA_946481195.1 uncultured Chromatiaceae bacterium | reverse complement strand
GCTCCGTCGGGTAGAGGCCGAGCATGCTGAACACCAGCCAGGCCGACAGTGTGCCGGCGTCGTCGTTGCCGGGTAAACCGGCGGCGCTAAGGCCATAGTGCTGCTGAATAAGTTCATGCACTCTTTGACCGGTGGCGGTGCGGCTGCCGGGGCGCTCTGCTTCTAAGTAATTGTATAAAAACGGATAACTGATATCCGGTTCATTGGCCATATCAAACTTTTTCAGCGTGAATGTCTGGTCAAGCGCTGCGCGAAAGGCGTCGGGGCCGCCGGTTAAGGCAATCAGCTGTGGTATGGCGTGCGGCAGATAAAAACGGTAATTCCAGGCGGTGCCTTCGATATAACCCGGCGTCGGTTCAAAATTGCGTCCGCCGTCTGGATTAAAACTGCTAAGCCACTGCCCATTTTTTTGTTTCGGTCTGAACATACCGCTGTCTTTATCAAACACGCGGCTAAACAGCTGCGCCTGCGCGGCAAACCGCGCCGCATCGGCATCGTAGCCTAATGCTTTGGCAAAGCCGGCGAGGTTAAAGTCGGCGAGATAATACTCCAGGCTGGTCGACACCGAGCCATCAAAGGGGCCTTCATCATCAACCGGCACATAACCCAGCGCCAGATAATCGCTGTTTTCGGGCCGGACTGGGTTTTTCGCCTGCATCCGCGCCGCTTGTTGCTGGCCGGGTTTGGCGCTGAAATCCGGTTTGCTGACACTGGAAGGGGTTAAAGCTGCGCGGCGCATCGCCTGATAAGCGGCGGCGCTATCAAAATCAGTCAGACCACGCTGATAGCTGTCGTTGACCATCACAGTCGCCGGGTCGCCGACCATCACGGCTTTTTCCATGCCGGCCAGTTCCCATTTCGGCAAGTAACCAGCTTCAGTGCCCATCGCCACCACGGAGCGCAGCATCTGGGTCTGAATCGCCGGATACACCAGACTTAACAACGGATGCAGGTTGCGGTGGGTGTCCCATAACGAGAACACGCTATAACGCGGACTGCTGTTATTGCCAGTGCCACTGCCGGCCGGGCCAAATTTGGGGTAGTCACCGTTCACGTCACTGATAACTGAAGGGTGAATGAGGCTGTGATACAGCGCGGTATAAAAACGGATTTTATCTTCGGTGCCGGCGTCGATATCGATGCGGCTCAGCAGCTGGTCCCAGGCGGCGCGGGCTTGGCTGCGGGTCGCGTCAAAAGCAAACTGGGGTTGTTCCTGCAAAAGGTTTTGCCGGGCATTGGCGATAGAGACAAAAGAAATCGCCAGCTGCAGTTCCAGCTGCTCGCCTTGCTGCAGGTCATAACTGAAATAAGCGCCGAGATCATCGCCGGCCAGTTCCTGACGGTAGTTCGGGTAAGGCTTGTAACTGGCGTTATGTGAACTCCAGTCGGCCTCGACCGCGCGCACCGCCGGCATTTTTTTATAAAGACCTGCCACTTTTGGTGCTTTGTTGACGCGCGCGACAAAATACACCGGTCGTGCCTGTTCACTGTGATAACAAAAAGTACCGATTTGGCGATAACCTTCCACTTCGGTGTCCGACACCAGCTTCGCCATCCCGCCGCTTTCATTACTGAGACCAAGGCCTAAATTCAGCAGAATATGCGCTTGCCCGGCCGGAAAGGTGTAACGGCTGATGCCGCTGCGTAGCGTGCTCGTCATTTCAGCGCGCGTCTGATATTTGCTCAGTGTTGTGGCGTAATAGCCAGCACTGGCGCGCTCCTGCTGATAAGTGCTGCCGTATTTCGCCGGGTCGAGTTGCAGCGCGCCTGTGGTTGGCATCGCCAGCAACACGCCTAAATCCGGGCAGCCAACGCCGCTTAAATTGACATGGCTAAAGCCGGTTAAAAACTGGTTTTCTTTGATATAGACCCGCGAGTTCCAGGCGGCGTCTTTGTCAAAGGCGTTGAGTTTGCCGCCAAAAGCGACATTAAAAGGCGCGACCGACAACAGCGCATGCGGATACTGCGCGCCGGGGTGGGTGGCACCAAAGTTGGCAGTGCCGATCATCGGGTCAACATATTGCGATGGCGCCGGGCTATATGGTGCAGGGCTATCAGAGGCCGGCGCAGCAGTCAGTGGCCCGGTGCAGACCGTCAGTAACAACAGCAGCGTTTTACGCATAAACCAAATTCTCCGGATTGGATCAGTAGAGGTGTGCCGTCGCACTCATATCAAATTCCAGCACACCGCCTTGCATCAACGCCTGATGCGACAGCAAAGGGCCGGTCAACAGCTTGCCATTAAGCCGCACCGCATTGACATATGGATGCTGCTCATTTTGATTATTCGCGATAATTTTCAGCACTTTACCATTACCTAGCTTCAGCATCGCCTGGCGAACCAGCGGCGAGCCTAACACATACTCACCTGACACCGGGTCGACCGGATAAAAGCCCAAAGCGCTGAACAAATACCAGGCCGACATCTGCCCGGCGTCTTCATTACCCGCCAGGCCATCCGGAATAGGCTGGTATAAAGTGCGCATAATCTGTCGCACTAAGGCCTGAGTTTTGTCGGGCCGGCCGGCGAGAGCGTATAAATACGGCACATGGTGGCTCGGTTCATTGCCATGCACATATTGGCCAATAAAACCGGAGATCCATTCCGGCAGGCCGTGGTTATCGCCAAGTGAGTCGACGTTATGCACCGGATCTGCCACGCCTTTTTTCTGCTGGCCGGTTAAAAACATCGCATCGAGTTTGGCGACAAAAGCCTGCTGACCACCATGTAAGCTGATAAGCCCCGCCACATCATGCGGCACAAAAAAGCTGTATTGCCAGGCATTGGCTTCACAATAATCTTCCGGGTGATAAGCCTCCGGGTCAAACGGCAGGCGGAATTTGCCCTGACTGTCTTTGGCGCGCATAAAACCTGTGGCCGCATCAAAATGCTGACGATAGTTTTGTGCGCGGCGGTTAAATTCAGTCGCGATATCCCGCTTGCCAAGCCGGTGGGCGAGGCGGGCAATGGCCGAGTCATCAAAGGCGTATTCCAGCGTCAAGGCCACATTCCAGGGCCGCTCGCTATATGGCACATAACCAAGCGTTCGATAACGCTCGAGACCAAACTGATGGTCGTTGGCGCTTTCAAGCGCGGCCTGCAGAATCAAAGCGCCGAGTTTGCCGTCCGGGTCTGGTAACAGGCCTTTGAGGTAACTGTCGACCAACACCGGCACGGCGTGATAACCCAGCATCATGTCGGTTTCATTGCCCTGAAAGTTCCACACCGGCAGCCGGCCGGCAATTTGATAATGCTCCAAAAGGCTTAACATCATCGCCTGATGGCGTGGCGTATCAAACAGCGTTTTCCATGGATGCAAGGCGCGGAAAGTGTCCCACAGACTGAAAAAGTCATAATGCTGATTGCTGCTCAGCGGCTGTCCTGCTGCAGAGGTATTGCTCCGCTGCAACCGATGCACCTGGCCATCCGGGCCACGATACTGGCCGTCGGCGTCGCTGTAGACGCGCGGCGCGAGGGCACTGTGGTACAGCGCGGTATAAAACTGGGTTTTGGTTGGTGCATCGGCGTCAATCTGCACTTGCGCCAGTTCAGTACGCCAGGCGGCTTGGGCCTGTTGCAACGTGATAGCGAAGTTACCGGCTTGCTGTTCAGCCGCCGAGTTTTGTGTTGCAAGGTCGGCGGCCAAATTGGCAGCGGCCCCTTCGACGCTGACCGAACTTAGCGCTGTGCGCAGCAGCAATTCACGTCGTGGCGTGTTGCTGTCGCCGGCAAACTGTGCGGTAAAAAGGGTTGGTCCGCTTTGCGCGCACTGGCTTAAATCCGCCGGCAATGCCTTTGGTAGGCGGTGGGCAGCCTGGAGCGGTACCGAACTTTTAGTGTAAAAAAACACCTTTTGATCTTTAGCCCAGCCGCTGGAAAAACGATAACCCGCGAGCGTGTAGGCATCAGGCTGATATAAACAAGTGGCAGTGGTACTGTCCCAGTTGCGGCTGTAGGTTAAATCCAGCTGCAGCATGGCCGGCGCAGCGGGTTTTAAATAACGGTAACGCTGCAGCCCGGAGCGCAGCGCCGCGGTTAATTCCACCTCAATCTGACTGTCTTCCAGCAGCACCCGGTAATAGCCGGGGCTGGCCGTTTCGTTGGCGTGGCTAAAGCGTTCGCTGCGTACTTGTGCCTCTTTGCCAGCGGCCGCCGGCATGATCTGAAAAAACTCGCCACTGAAGGGTAAAAACGAGATGTCGTATAAATCACCAGCGCCGGTACCGGATAAATGCAGGTGGCTGAAACCGGCGATGTGGCTGTCCGGATAAAAGTACCCGCTGATCCAGTCCCAGCCACTGCGGCCATTGTCGGGGCTTAGTTGCACCATGCCATAAGGCACAGTGGCGCCGGGGTAGGTTTTGCCTTTACCGTCAGTGCCAATCAGCGGATTGACCCAGCGCAAAGGCTCGTCAACTTCAGTTGCTGTTAGCGGCGATGTTGGCGGCGATGCTAGTTGCTGCTGACAAGCACTCAGCAGCAAGCCTGCGACAGGTACACAGGCGGCAAGCCAGACCAACCGCAAATTCCGACCCCGGCCCATATTAAGCCTCGCTGCCTGTGACAGGGCTTGTCACAGAGGTCACGCCCATACCACGCAGCACTTCAATCACAGCACATAAAGTGTGGTAATCGCATTTAGCGCCGGCGGCGGATTTTTCATTGCTGACTTTGCTGTTATCCCGTGTCAGCAAGCGGAACCAGGCACCATATTGGTGATCAACCAAATGTTCCCAACTGTATTGCCACAGCGCCTGATAAGCCGCCATGTAGCTGATATTGTTGGTGGCCTGATACAGCAGCGCAGCGGCGGCCATCGATTCGGCCTGCACCCAGAAATACTTGTCGTCGTCACACCAGCGGCCATCCGGCGCAAACCCATAAATCAAACCGCCGTGCTGATGGTCCCAGGCTTGTTCATAAGCGCGGTCAAACAAAGCGCGGGCGCGGTTTAACATCCAGTCTTCTGGCTGGTGGCGGTGCAGAATTAACAGCAGCTTGGCCCATTCGGTCTGATGACCAGGCTGGAAACCCCAGGGCCGGTACAGATTTTTCGGGTCGTCTTTGTTGTATTCCACATCGATTTTAAACTCAGGCGTGTAATGCTCCCACACCAGACCGTCGGTTAAATCGGCCTGCCGCACGGCAATATTGGTGGCAAGGGTATAAGCGCGGTCTAAAAACAATTGCTCGCCGCAGGCTTCAAAGGCAGCCAGCATGGCTTCGCACAAATGCATATTGGCATTTTGGCCGCGGTAGTTGCTGAGCACACCTTGTTGGCTC
>CAMLNG010000284.1 GCA_946481195.1 uncultured Chromatiaceae bacterium | reverse complement strand
GCCCAACACTGAAGTTTGTTGATACGTTGGCACTGGAGCAGCAGCGTCTGCAGCGCCACGGCACTTTGGTCAAAACTAACGAACTGAGCCTGAACCACTGTCTGGCACGTCATGCATTACCGCAGATACAGGCACACAATGCGCTGGAAGATGCCTATGGCTGTGCTTTGTTATTACTCAGCCAAATCAGACAACGCGGCGCCGATTTGACGCTGAAAACGTTATTAAATCCGCATACGCCCTGAAAACCGGATTGCGCCGGACGCGTGCTGACACAGCCTGATGTTTTATGAATGGCAGATGTTGCAGCCAAAAAAAAACCGCCAGCAGGCGGTTTTTTCTCAGCAATCGACCAATTACTTGGCGCGGCTGCGGTACTCGTCAGTACGGGTGTCGATTTCGATTTTGTCACCGATCTCAACGAAGGCTGGCACTGACAGCTCGAAACCAGTTTCGATTTTTGCGATTTTCATCACTTTGCCTGAAGTATCACCACGGGCGGCTGGTTCAGTGTAAGTTACTTCACGCACAACGATAGTTGGCAGGTCAACAGAGATGGCGCGCTCGCCGTAGAACACCACTGAACATGGCATTTCTGGTACTAAGTACTTCAGTGCGTCAGTCATGTTGTCTGCTTCGATTTCGTACTGGTTGTATTCAGCATCCATGAATACGTACATTGGGTCAGCGAAGTAAGAGTAAGTGACTTCTTTAGTATCCAGCATCACCTGCTCGAACTTGTCGTCAGCGCGGTACACTGTTTCTGTGCCCTGACCAGACAGCAGACCTTTTAATTTCATTTTAACCACAGCGGCGTTACGGCCTGATTTGTTGAATTCAGCTTTCTGAACAACCATCGGCTCGTTGTCGACCATGATCACATTGCCAGCACGTACTTCTTGAGCAGTCTTCATCATGATAGTTTTATCTTCTCGTTAGGAAAAATTGCGCGACATTATATGATGCTTTTGCACAAAACGCACGAGGTTGCTGGCAAGATCTTGTTGTGCCAGTAATTTACACTGCCAACTGCGTGTCATATCTTGTATTGCATCGTAATTACGCACAAATTCCCGCCAGATCGCTGCAAAGTTCTGCTCGTCTTCCCAGGCCAGATGCAGTGCTGTCACCAGTTCAGCGAGTTCTGCAGGGGCATCTGCCAGCATCAGCTGTAAAAAAGCCTGTAATTTGTCCAGATGCGCCTGTTCTGCCTGACGATAAATTTGCCAGATAAACGGCTTACCAGCCCAATGCGCGCGGATCACCGAGTCTTCACCGCGAACAAAATTCAGCTCACACAGCGCCAGCAACAGGTCATAGTCCGGCTGTGGTACAAAAGGCAGGATTTGCAGGGTCAGACTGCCTTGCTGCCAACTGCCGCTGTCCGCCAGCTGCGGGTATTGCTGACGCAACGACGCTGCCAAAGCGCCTTCTGCGACCAATAACAGGTTAGGTCTGACATCCTGCATCAGCACATCCAGCCAACTTGAGATGCCGGCCTGACTATAAGCAAATAACGACATCACGCGGGTGCCAGGCGCTGGCACGGCCAAACCGAGCCGCTGCCAGGCTTGCTGCTGAAGCTGCACGTTTTGCTGCAGTGCCTGTGCCTCTGCAACCACATGCTGCTCGCGCAACAAACCACCCACATCTGCTGTAAAACCGGGGAAGAAAAAATACTTTTTAAGCGCAATGCCCTGTTGCGGTGACGGCAAACCATGACAGCCGGCAGCCCAGTCTTCGGCAGTCAGATATTCCAGATTCAGCCAAATCGCCTGCGGGTTGGCTGCAGCCAACGCATTTAAAAAGTCTGCCGGAATGTTACAGGCCAAGGCTTCGATACACAGCGCCGTCTGCGCCAGCTCAGCCGGGCTTAACTGCTGCTGTGGCGCAACACTGCTTTGCCAGTGCAGCACCGTCACCCCGGCTATGTGCTGGCGATCTTGCTTTGGGTCGATTTCAGGGCAAATTTTGGCGAAACTGGCTAAATCATCGACAAACAACTGCACCTGGCAGCGCTGTTCAGCCACCAGTTGGCGCGCCAGGCGCCAGCAAATGCCAATATCACCAAAATTGTCGACCACAGAACAGAAAATCACTACGGGCAACACAGGCGAAAACGCAGGATTGGAAACAGCAACGTCAGTCAAAATTAAGCTCCATGGCGGCGCACTTAAGTCAATGACTTAAGCCAATACTGCGCGCAGTATAACACCGGCTAACTTCAGGCTAAACGCCAGCGCCACGCCACAGAGCAGCAAAAACAGCAGTAACATCAGCTGATACCAGCCCAGGTGCAGCCAGTAAACACAACGGGCAAAAAATCCACGGGTCGCCGGTGCTGCCGGCGGTGTTAAAAACATTTGCCTGGCAAATAACAACATTAAACTCCACAACAGCAACAGCAGCGGCAATAACAACCACTCGCTGCGCTGCGGCTGCAAAAATAACAGCACTGTCGTACTGAAAAAGACAAACGCCAGCAGCTGTAACTGTCGCGGCGAGAACCAGGCACAGCAAAACTGCAGATATTGCTGATATCGTTGCCAAAACCGGCGCATCAGAGCAATTCCGGTGGATAAACAGCGGCAATACCATGCTCGCCGCGATAATCGATAACCAGCCAGATTTGTTCAAAAGGTTGCGCAGCAGGAAGCTCGATGGTTTGCCGAAACGGCTGTAAGTGCTCCGCGTGCCATACCGGATGGGTATTTCTGATCACCAGCCACACCCGCTCACTGTCATAACTTTTGTGGGCTTTTTGCCGGATCAGCCGGTCCAATGCCGCCAACATCCGTTCCTGCACCGGCACTTGTTGTAACGCCGCTAAGGCATCGCGGGTCTGTGGGCTCAATTCACGTCCAAGCAACAGCATCGCTTCGGCTTCACTGCCGTACAAATGGGCAATTTCAAGATCCAGTCGTTGCTGTTCCAGATAACAGGATACGTCAGGTTTTGCCGGCTCGTTGTGCCAGATATGCCGCATCGAGACACCAAAACGGCGTTGATAGAGCCGCATAAATAAACGCGCCGCCTCGTGCTCTAACCGGACCTTTTCTGCCAGCACTTGCATAAATCTACTCTGTAGCCGAAGAAAACGGTTCTGATTCTACTGCAGTTTTCTATCTGGCATCTATAGTAATCCACAGTGGTTATCTGCTTTGTTGCCGAGGATTTTGTGGCTGAAAAACCAGCGCAACCCAGAGCGCTTTCCCTGGTTAGCCGGCTAACCAGACTGAATTTACTGATCCTGGCCGGCACCATTTGCCTGACCGTTACCATTCTGGCGGCAGTGACCTGGCAATCGGCCCGGGCGCGGCATTTGGCGGTCGCAGTGGCGAATACCGAACAACTGGCGCTGAATCTGGCATCGAGCCTGGTGTTTCAGGATAAAGCTGCCGCAGAGCATGAAATATCTGCTTATGCCCGGCGCCCGGACGTGCAATCTGTCGCGGTTTTTGACGCCGGGTCGCAGCTATTTATTCCGGATCAGGTACCGGTACTCTGGCAAAACAGCCCGGCTTATGCGTTACAAGGCTTACAGCAAATGCAGATCAAAAGACCGGTCCGGCTAAAAAATGAAATTGTCGGCGCAGTGGTCGTCACGGAAAGCCTGCATAGCCTGCAGCAAAGCCTGCTGTCGATGTTCGCGCTGTTTATCGGGATTATGCTGCTGGCCTTGTTACTTGCCAGCCGCCTGCTGCGCTGGGTACAGCGCCGTGCACTGGCTCCGGTGCTGGAACTGGCTGAACTTGCCGAATTTGCCGCCAAACATCAGGATTACAGCATCCGCGCCAATATCCGCCGGCGAGACGAAGTGGGCCGCCTCGGTGAGAGGCTGAATGAACTGTTTAAACGCACCGAGATCTGGCAGCAGGACCTGCAACAACAACTGCAGGCGCAAAAACAGACCAGTCAGCAACTGGACAAACTGGCGCATTATGACCATCTGACCGGCCTTGCTAACCGGCTGTATTTTGAAGCAGAACTGCCCCGTGCTGTCGAGCATACGCTGCAGAGCGGTCAACGTATGGCATTGCTATTTGTCGACCTCGACAACTTTAAAACTGTGAATGACCAATGGGGCCATGATGCCGGCGATGAAGTGTTGCAAATTGTCGCTAAACGCATGCTGTCGCAGTTACGCCAGAGTGATTTGGTGTTTCGCCTTGGTGGCGACGAATTTGCCGTGTTGCTGAGCGATATCGGGCAGCCATTGCAGGCGGAACTCTTGGCAGAACGCCTAATTCAGTCAGTGCGTGAACCTATGTGGGTCAAAGCGGCCCTGATGCCGGTCGGCGCGACTATCGGTCTGGCCTTGTGCCCTGATCACAGCAGCGATGCACATCAGTTGTTGCAGCAGGCAGACGAGGCGATGTATCAGGCCAAGCGCGCCGGCAAAAATACCTTCCGGAGGTACTGTGATGCTTATTAAAGCGCTCCGGTCCGCGCTGTTGTTTTTGTTGTGGCCGGTACTTGGCCATTCGCAGCAAACACCCAGTCTGGAGCAATTACTGAATACGCCACTGACTGATATTCCAGCTCAAATCGAAGTCAGCACAGCGTCCCGCTTCACTCAGTCCAATAACCAAAGTGCCAATTTGACTTATGTTGTCACCGCAAGCGACATTGCACAGTTTCAATATCAGACACTTGCACAAATTCTGCAGAGCCTGCCCGGCATTTACCTGAGTACCGATGGTGTTTTTCAGTATATCGGTGTGCGGGGTTTAGGGCAGCCCGGCGACTTTAATTCGAGGTTGTTGTTTTTACTCGACGGCGTGCGGATCAATGAAAACATTTATGACGCCGGCCTGCTGGGCAGCGATGCCATTATTGATGTGGAGAATATTGAGCGGGTGGAATTTGCTGCCGGCCCCGGCTCTGCGGTGTATGGCAACAACGCGTTTTTTGGTGTGGTCAATATCCTGACCAAAACCGCGCAGCAACTGCGGGGGGCCGCACTGAAACTGACATTGCAGTCCGACGGCGCGAATAAGTATTTTTTCCATACCGCCGATCGGCTGGAGCAAGGCAGTGAATGGTGGTTCAGCGCAGGTCATCAGCAACAGCCGGACATGGCGCTGGCCTTTGGGGCACCGGAAGGATTTGCCGACAGTTTCCGGCAGCTCAACAAAGAACATCTGACCCGGCTGCGGCTTGGCGGTAAACATCAGGGACTACGGGTTCAGGCGCTCTGGTCGGCACAGCAGCGTAACTCACCCGATTTAGTGCCGACACCACAAGGCTGGCTGGCACTGCCTGTGCGCGACCAAAACGACAAC
>CAMLNG010000283.1 GCA_946481195.1 uncultured Chromatiaceae bacterium | reverse complement strand
GTCTGCACAACTGGATATTGGCATTTCACTGGAACACCGCGAAAAAATCGTCAAAGGCTTATCCGCCTTGTTGGCCGACAGCTACACGCTGTACCTGATGACGCATAACTTCCACTGGAACGTCACAGGCCCGCAGTTTAACAGCCTGCATAATATGTTTATGGCGCAGTACACCGAACAATGGAATGCGCTGGATATCATCGCTGAACGCATCCGCGCTTTAGGTTTCCCGGCACCCGGCACATACAAAGAGTTCGTCAAACTGACGTCAATTAAAGAAGTTGAAGGTGTGCCCTCTGCCAATGAAATGGTACAGCATCTGGTGAATGCGCAGGAGACCACAGCCCGCACCGCGCGCAGCCTGTTTGATCTGGTCGGCGAAGCCAATGATCAACCGACAGCCGATGTGCTGACACAGCGTCTGAATGTGCACGAAAAAACCGCCTGGATGCTGAGAAGCCTGTTGGCGGAGTAATCCCGAACCGGCAACAGGCGCTATTGCTGTGCGCCTTGCCGACATTTTCAGCGAACTGTCGAGCCATTGCAGTGCAGTGGTTGACAGTGCGCGGCGCAGCACAGAAGATAACCGCCTGTTTTCATCCGCGTCTGCCTTTGATACGCGTTCTGCCTGAGGTTGTCTGTGTCAGCGTCTCCCCAACAAACATTTTTACAAGGTCTTGGTCTTGGTATCGGCGCTGCGGCGCTGCTGTTTTATTTCTGGCACACCGAAGCAGTTTATCAGCTGCAACAACAATGGCTGGCAGAACAAAAAGCTCAGCTGAGCACACAGCAGCAAAAACCATCTGCTGCGCAGAATATCGAAACCATTGATTTATTGATGAAAAGCTATGCGGTGACTGCCGGCACTGAAGATGCAGATATGCGCCAGACACTGATCCAAAGCCGTCACCTGGAATTACTACAGCAACTACAGCAAAGCACGCAGGTCGATATCAGTGATTTAGTCGACCCGGCCCGGCCTTTTAATGCCGCCCAGTTGTATGCAGCGCTGCTTAGGATCAAACAGCAACAGGAAAAACAGCAGGCGCGCAAACTGCTGGACTCGCGGTTAAGTGAACAGACGCCGCAGCCTGTCGCCAATCCTGGGCAATAACGCAGCAAAAAGTCAGAGAAAAAGCCGACAGAAAAAGATCGCAGTGCCGGATTTTCTGCGTACACTAGGAACAGCATTCCCTGATTTACGACAGATATGAAGGCACTGATCCCGCACAACGAAGCCGAGCGCCTACAGGCCCTGCAGCAGCTGCATATTTTAGATACGCCGTCCGAAGCCGCCTTTGATGCGCTGACCGAAATTGCCGCCCATGTCAGTGGTGCCGGCTTCGCCGCTCTGACTCTGATTGATCGTAACCGGCAATGGTTCAAAAGTACCTTTAACTTTTGCGAACAGGAAAACAGCCGGGAAGATTCCTTTTGTTCCCACGCGATTTTAACCCCACAGCAACTGACCTATATTCCGGACGCACGGACCGACCAGCGCACAGCCGACAATCCGCTGGTGACCTGTGACAACGGCATCCGTTTTTACGCCGGCGCGCCGCTGGTGCTGCAAAACGAACTGGCACTTGGCACTTTGTGTGTGTTTGATACCAAACCGCTTGAATTAAATGCAGTGCAGCAAAGGACGCTGCTGCAACTGGCCGATCAGGCAGTCCTGCTGATGAACAGCCGGCTGTTGCAACAACAAAGTGCCGAGCAAAACTTGCACCTGCAACAGGAAAGGGACCGAATGGGCGCCATTATCGACGGCACCAATATCGGCACCTGGGAATGGAATGTACAAACCGGCACCACCGTCTATAACACTTACTGGTACAGCATGCTCGGTATGGCACCGGTCGAACATTCCGACGTCAGCATCTGGCAAAGCCGGGTCCATCCGGAAGATTTGGATGCGACCTACAAGATATTGGAACGGCATTTTGACGGCAGCTCACCGTTTTTTGATGCGCGTTTTCGTATGCGCCATCAACAGGGGCATTGGGTCTGGATCCATGCCGTCGGCCGCGTCATGGCGTGGACTGAAGAGCAAAAACCGCTGCTGATGTTTGGCACCCACCGCGACATCACACAAGAGCGCGCACAGCAACAGGAAATGCAGCGCACCCGTTCATATCTGCAAGCGATTATTGACTCATCCACCGAAGCAGCCATGATTTCGACCGACGTGCATGGCGTGATCCAGTTATTTAATCCGGGGGCTGAGCGGATGCTCGGTTATAAAGCCGAGGAGCTCGTGGGTATCGCTACACCGGCGTTGCTACATGACGCTGAAGAGATCCGGGTCCGCGCGGCGCAGCTCAGCGCCGAATACCAGCAGCCGATCGACGGTTTTGATGTCTTTGTCTACAAAGCTTGGCATGGCACCAGCGAAACGCGGCAATGGACCTATATCGGCAAAAAAGGCGAACGTAAGCAAGTCCGCCTCAGTGTCTCGGCGATCCGCACCGAACAGGGTGAACTACGCGGTTATCTTGGTGTTGCTATTGATATTACTCAGCTCGAACAGCTGCATCATGCCTTGTTACTGAGTGAACAGCGCCATCGTTCGATGCTGGAAAACCTGCCAGGCGTGGTCTACCGCTGCATCAACGACGCGCAGTGGACCATGTTGTTTATCAGCGACGAAGTGGAAAAGCTGACCGGTCATCCGGCGCGTAGTTTTATCCGCAATCAGAAAATTAACTTCGCTGAGCTGCAGCTGGCCGAAGATTTACCTTTAGTGCGCGAAGTCGTCGACCGCGACCTGAAGAATCAGGCCAGATTCAGCGTCGAATACCGCATCCGGCACGCCAATGGCTCGATACGTTGGGTACAGGAACTCGGCCGCGGCATCTACGACAGCAGCGGTGAACTGCTGTATATCGATGGGTTTATCTGGGATGTGACAGCGCAAAAAGAAGTACAACTGGCGCTGCGTGCCGGTGAGCAAAAATTGTCATCCTTGTACCAGCTGGCACCGCTGGCTATTTTACTCAGCCAGTTCGACAGCGGCGACATTCTGAGTGTGAACCCGCAGTGGTGTGAGTTATCCGGCCTGCATGGCGAGCCAACCCTGCCGCTGCCGGCGTTATTGTCGTTCAGCAGCAGTCAGCTGGAACAACGGCAACAGGCGCTGACGGGGCATGCCAGTTTCGGCCCGGTCGAGTTGGAGCTGCAGCATGCTGATGGCCATCAGATCCCGGTCGTGCTCAGCGAAGTGCTGATCCAGAATGCCAGCGGTACCGCTCAGGTCTGGTCCATCATTCAGGACATTACGGAACGGCGCCGGGTCGAACAGATGAAAAACCAGTTTGTGTCGATGGTCAGCCACGAACTGCGTACGCCTCTGACGGCAATCTCCGGCGCGCTGGGCCTGCTCAGCGGCGGCGCTTTGGGTGCGTTACCGGAAGTGATGCAACCGATGTTACAGATAGCCGGCGATAACAGCGAAAAACTGACCCAGCTTATCAATGATTTATTGGATATCGATAAACTGGTCGCCGGCAAAATGCAATTTGAACTGCAGGAATGTGCAGTACGGGAACTGCTGGAGCAATGTGTGCGCCACAATCAGCCTTATGCTGACAAATTTGGTGCCCGCATTGAACTGACGCCGGGGCCAGATGCAGTGCTGGCGCTGGACCCGATGCGTTTTCACCAAATCATGGCCAATCTGCTGTCAAACGCGGCAAAATTTTCCCCGGCCGGTTCTGTTGTGTCAGTAAAGACCACACTTATCCAAAACAGCTTTCGCATCAGCGTGGCGGATCAGGGGCCTGGTATTCCGGAAAGTTTCCGCGACCGGATCTTCGAAAAATTTTCTCAGGCAGATGCAGTGGACGCACGGCAACGCGGGGGCACAGGCTTAGGGCTGGCTATTGTGAAAGAGCTGACCAACCGGATGGGCGGCCAGATAAGTTTTGACAGCGAGACTGGCAAAGGCAGTTGTTTCTATTTGGATTTTTTACTGCAGTGATACTGACCGCAAAAGCAGATTTGCGGTCAGCTTGCTGTGATCAACGCCGTCATGACGAGTGGGACGGCACATCTTCCAGCGGCGCCTGATATAAAATTACCTGATTACGACCGGCTCCCTTAGCCTGGTACAACGCCTGATCGGCGTGATCAACGACGACATCGACCTGCTGGCTGTCGCTGCCACTGGTAATGCCGGCGCTGAAACTGCAGTGGAACGTCTGCCCGTTGCTGACAAAAGGGATACGGGCAAATGCTTCACGCAGCTGATTAACGACCTGACAGGCTTTGTCCAGCTGACATTCCGGCAGCACCAGCAGAAACTCTTCACCACCATAACGGCCAATCAGATCCGTTTTTCGCAGTTGCTGGCGCAATAAATTAGCCAGACTGCTGATCACCTGGTCGCCGGTTAAATGGCCATATAAATCATTAACTTTTTTGAAGTGGTCGATATCCAGCATCGCCACACTGACACTTTGCTGCAACCGCGCCGCCCGCTCCAATTCAGCGCCGAGCCGCTCTTTGATATGGGCATGTTGCAACAGCCCCGTCAGACTGTCTTTGGTCATCACTTCAGCCAGCTGCCGGGCGCGCTGAGCCCTGGCAAAAATGGCCACCACTAACGCATTATCACTGATAGGTTTAGTCAGGAAGTCATCACCGGCTTTAATCAGCGACGCCATTTGCCGTTCGCTGTCAGTCTCAGAGGATAAATAGATGATAGGCACACCCAGCCATTCGTCCTGCAACCGGATGGTCTGCGCCAACTCCGGACCCGAACATTCCGGCATATTGACATCAAGTAAGATGACGTCAGGATGAAACCGGCGCAGGCCCTGAAACACTTCTGCCGGATTGGTCAGGATCTCAGCACGTAAGCCGGCATTTTGTAACACCAGCGCATAATGCTGTGCCAACAATACATCGTCATCGACTATCAGCACCCGAAAAGCATCGCGTTCCCGTATCGACAACAACCTTTGCAGGCGGGCCTCCAGCGTGGCCGGGTTCAGAGGTTTAACGAAATATCCCAGCACACCGGCCCGCACAGCCTGCAGGTAATGGCTGAATTCTTCCTCCGACGACAGCACAAAAATCGGAATTGGCTGCGCTTCTGCACAGCGCAACCGGCCCAAAGCCGCCAGGGCTTGAGCCTGATCATCCAGCGCATCAAGATCAACGATGATCACATCAGGTGCATCCAGTGCGGCCGAGCTTAGCAACTCGCTGAAATCACTAAAGCGTTCTACCTGATGGCCAAAGGTTTTTAAGGTTTGCCCAATTGGCAGCGAGATCAACGGATCTTCACACAGCAATAAAA
>CAMLNG010000282.1 GCA_946481195.1 uncultured Chromatiaceae bacterium | reverse complement strand
AACTTCGGCTGGCAGGCATCGCTGCGGCTTGGCCGGTTGCTGGAGAGCCTGGGTGCCGATCAGGGGGGCTGGCATTGGCAGGCCAGTGTGCAAAAGAATTTTGAGATCAACGACATCAGTTGGCTGGTCAGCCGGCTGAGTTATTCACAGCTGCACCGTAATCAGCTGCAGGAACAACAGCTTTTTCAAAGTGAACTGCGTTATGTGCGGCATTTATCTGCTCAACAAGTGTTAATTGCGCAGCTGCAATGGTCGGTCGGTAAAAACCTGTTTCGTGATGAGCGCATGACCATTGGCGGCGACGAGGGCATGCGCGCCTTCCCGCTGTATTATCAGACCGGCGACAAAGCGGCGATAGCCTCGCTGGAATACCGCTATATCACGCATTGGCATGTCTGGCAGTTGCTGGATGTGGCACTGGCCGGCTTTGTCGACGCCGGCCGCGCCTGGGATAATCCGCAGCGCCCGGCCGGGCCGGACGATGATCAGAATCTGGCCGGTTATGGCATTGGCATCCGGTTGTTACCGAGCCACTCCAGCCGCGGCAGCGTGATCAGTATCGATTTGGCCAAACCAGTCAGCGACAACCCGGAATTATCTGGCTGGCGTTGGCGATTAATTGCCAAACGGCCGTTTTAATTCAGGCCTGACAATGCCGGCAGAACACAGTGCTGCGCTGGCCTAAGCGAATTTCCTCAAGCTCACTGTGACAACTAACACAAGGCTGCCCGCCGCGGCCATAGACCAGCAGTTCCTGTTTAAAATAACCCGGTTTACCGTCAGCCTGGCTGAAGTCTTTTAAAGTGGTGCCCCCCTGCGTAATAGCTTGCGCCAGGATTTGTTTCACCACTTCGACCAGCACCGCACACTGCGCCAACGTCAGCTGATTGGCCGGTTTGGTCGGCAAAATACCGGCTTTAAACAGAGATTCATTGGCGTAAATGTTGCCAACCCCCACCACCACATGATTATCCATCAGCACCAGTTTGATGGCGCTGCTGCGTTTCTGACAATGTTGGTACAACTGCGTCGCGTGAAATTCCGGCGTCAGCGGCTCTGGCCCTAAAGTAGTTAACAGCTGATGCTCAGTGCCACTCGCCTGCCACAGCACAGCGCCAAAGCGGCGGGTGTCATTGAGACGCAATAAGGTATGGTTATCCAGCACGATATCAACGTGGTCATGTTTGCCAGCAGGTGTATCGGCGCTCAAGATCTTCAGGTTTCCTGACATGCCAAGATGCAGAATAATGCTGCCACCCGGCACTGCAATCAGCAGGTACTTGGCGCGGCGGCTGACACTCAGCACAGGCGCGTTGGTCACAGCCATCACTTCAGCAGGCACCGGCCAGCGCAGCATCGGCTGCCGGACGTCAATCCGGCGGATAGTTCTGTTGTTTAAGTGCGGCGTAATGCCTAACCGGGAAACTTCAACTTCTGGTAATTCAGGCATAACAACTCCGGTTTATCGTAGGGATGGCGGGCATAGCTGGTCAGCGGTGGCTTTGGTGACAGGAAACAACCATTGCTGAGTCTGCAGATACCACTGTTGCTGGTCCAGTACCAATTGCCACAGTGTCGGTGCGGCCTCGCCGCTTTGGTACAACTGTACCTGGCAAACCTGCGCCAATACCTGATTACCGACCTGCTGCGGCGCCGGCAGTACAAACTGCTGCCACTGCTGTAACAATATCTCCGGTGCTATGGCACTGTGCTGCGGTTCAAAGCGCCAGACCGGTCCGGCTTGTTTTAAGGTGGCCTTAGGAAACTGCAACTGCAAAATACGCTGACCCGGCGCCAGCATGGTCACTGCGGCATCGCGACTTAACATAAAAGCCAGATGGCTGGGTGCAATATAAAACAGGAAAAACAGCGCCAGCACGCCGAAAATAATCAGATTGTTCCAGGATTGACGGGATAATCGCAGCATAAGAGTAAGGTATCAGAGGCGAATGTCCGGCAGTGTAACGGATAGCTTTGTTTCCGCCAATTTCTGTTCGGTGGCAGTTGCTGTTTTCAAACGAAACCAGTACAGCAGCAGTGGTAACACTTTTATCGGTGGCAGAAAAAACAAAACCCGGTACAGGACCGGGTTTTGCTTTTGGAAATAAATCCGATTATTTGATTTTCGCTTCTTTGAAAATCACGTGCTTGCGCACTTTTGGATCGAATTTTTTGATTTCCATTTTTTCTGGCATGGTGCGCTTGTTCTTATCAGTTGTATAGAAGAAGCCAGTACCAGCAGAAGAAACTAAACGGATCTTATCGCGCATTTGCTAATTCCTTAAACCTTTTGACCTTGCTTGCGCAGATCAGCTAAAACGGCATCGATACCATTTTTATCGATGATACGCATAGCCTTGGTTGTCAGGCGCAGCGTGACGAAACGGTTTTCGCTTTCAACCCAGAAACGGTGAGTTTGCAGGTTAGGCAGGAAACGGCGCTTTGTTGCGTTGTTGGCGTGTGAACGACGGTTACCTACCATCGGACCTTTGCCAGTGATTTGGCACACTCTAGACATGTCAATGTATCTCCAAAATTACTTCAGCTCGAGCTATCGTCATCCTTCTGGCCAAGAAGAATGCCCCGGATTTCTGAAAGGGCGCAATTTATACACGATAAGCCGGCAAAACTCAAGCGATTCCGCCTGAAGTTTAAACGAGGATCGTGTTGATCCTTTCAGATCTTAAAGCCAGCCGCGTTCTGCGAAGGATATTACCTCCGCGTCGCCGACCACAAAGTGATCCAATAACTTGATGTCGACCAAAGCCATAGCTTGGGTCAGGCGCTCCGTTATTGCTCTGTCAGCACGACTCGGCTCAGCAACTCCGGATGGATGATTGTGAGCCAAAATAACGGCGGCGGCATTATGCGCTAAAGCGGCCTGAACTACAATACGCGGATAGACCGGAGACGCATCTATCGTGCCATAAAACAACGGCTCGGCTTTTATAAGCCGGTGCTGGCTGTCCAGATACAAAGTCATAAAAACTTCGCGCGTTTCCAGACCGATACTGTACTGCAGATAATGTTTCACCATACCGGGGTCAGAAAACACCGTATCGCGCTGCATATGCTGATATAAACAGCGCTTGCAAAGCTCCAGCACCGCCTGCGTTTTTACATACCGATGCACGCCCAGGCCTTTGTGCCGGCAGAATTGCCCGCGTGGCGCGGCGAAAAACGCCCTGACTCCACCAAAATCGTGTAACAGCTGGCGCGACATCGCCACCGCATCAAGACCGGCACAGCCGTGCCCCAGAAAAATCGCCAGCAATTCACCGTCGGATAAAGCGCCGGCACCGTAACTTAATAATTTCTCGCGAGGTTGTTCGGCCGCAGGCCAATGCTTGATGGTCATGATCACTCGTCCCTGAGTTCGTGGTATCTTATCGGCCAGTTTCTGGCTGATGGTTTTCTTATGCACAACATCCTTGCTGGCAAAAAGATCCTGCTTGGGATCAGCGGCGGCATCGCTGCTTACAAATCTGCCGATTTAGTCCGCCGCCTGAAAGACCGTGGCGCCGAAGTCCGTGTCATTTTAACTCCGGCAGCGGCGGAATTTATTACCCCGCTAACGCTGCAGGCGCTGTCCGGCCATCCGGTCGGCCAATCATTACTGGACCCGGCCGCAGAGGCCGCGATGGGCCATATCGAACTGGCGAAATGGGCTGACCTTATTTTGGTGGCGCCGGCTTCGGCCGATGTCATCGCCCGTATCGCGCATGGCCTTGCCAATGATTTGCTGACCACCTGCATTCTGGCAAGCAACGCACCGCTGGCCATCGCGCCGGCGATGAATCAGCAGATGTATAAAAACATAGCGACCCAAGCCAATTTAGCAACCTTAATTTCACGAAATATTCACACTTTTGGACCCAATGCCGGCGAGCAAGCCTGTGGTGATGTCGGCCCGGGCCGGATGTTAGAACCGCTACAGCTGGTCGATGCGGTGATTGGCGTGCTGGCTACACCGGCGCCGCAACTGTTAAAAGGCGTGAAAATCACTATCACCGCCGGTCCAACGCGTGAAGCGATTGACCCGGTGCGATACATCAGTAACCACAGCTCCGGCAAGATGGGTTATGCCCTCGCCGCCGCCGCCGCCGCCATGGGGGCAGAAGTGACACTGATCAGCGGGCCGGTGCAGCTGGCCACCCCCACCGGTGTGACACGCATTGATGTCACCACCGCCGAACAGATGTATGTCAGCAGCCTGCACCAAGCACAGCAGAGCGACATTTTTATCGGCTGCGCCGCAGTAGCGGATTTTCGCGTTGCTGAACTGGCGTCACAGAAAATCAAAAAAACCGCCGACAATGACGGCCTGACGCTGCAGTTAGTGAAAAACCCGGACATTATCGCCAGCGTCGCGGCGCTGACTACAGCACGGCCTTTTACTGTCGGTTTTGCCGCCGAGACGGAAAAAGTCGCGGACCATGCCCGGCAGAAACTGCAGAAGAAAAACCTCGATCTGATTTGTGCCAACGACGTGTCTGACCCTGCGCTTGGCTTTAACAGCGAACAAAACGCCATTACGGTGTACAGCAAAACGGCTGAATTTCCACTGGGCCAACGCAGTAAAACCGAGCTGGCTCAAGCCTTAATTTCCCTGATTTATGAGCAATACCACGATGAAAAAAAGCATTGAACTGAAAATCCTCGACCGCCGCATTGGTACTGAATACCCGTTGCCGGAATACGCCACGCCGGGTTCTGCCGGGCTGGACTTACGCGCTTTATTAGATGAACCGCTGACACTGTTACCAGGCCAGACCGAACTCATTCCAACCGGACTTGCTATCCACATCGGTGATGCCAACCTGTGTGCCACTATTCTGCCGCGCTCCGGCATGGGCCATAAAAACGGCATCGTGCTGGGTAACTTAGTTGGTTTGATTGACTCGGATTATCAGGGCCAGCTGATGATTTCGACCTGGAACCGCGGCCAAAACGCTTTCACTATTCAGCCGGGCGACCGCATCGCGCAGCTGGTATTTGTGCCGGTGGTACAGGCGCAATTTGAGCTGGTGGAAGAATTCGATACCTCTGAGCGCGGCGAAGGCGGCTTTGGCCACTCAGGCCGGTCATAACAACTGATGTCGACGCCCAGAAGCAGCAACCGCAAAGCGGAAATTCTGGATGCGCTGGCCGTGATGCTGGAAAAAAGCCCCGGTCAGCGTATTACCACCGCCGCTCTTGCGGCGCAGGTGGGCGTCACCGAAGCGGCGTTATACCGCCATTTCCCCAGTAAAGCGCGGATGTTCGAAGGCCTGCTTGATTTGATGGAGCAAGAGCTGCAACACGAATTCCGCGTTATTTTTCAAACCCATAAACAA
>CAMLNG010000281.1 GCA_946481195.1 uncultured Chromatiaceae bacterium | reverse complement strand
ACCGATTGCGACATCGGCATTGGGGAAAATAATCGCTTCACCCGGCTCGTCGACACGGTATTCAATAGCACCATCACGCGCCAGCACAGTGCCAAGCGGAAACTGGGTAAAGTTTTCAATATTCCTGGCAAAACACAGTTCAAACTGCTCAGTTTGTTTATTCACGGCACGGCTAACCACAAAGAAGTTGAATTTGTTTTCGTCAAAGTCAGCAAGCTGTGGCACTGTGTCAGTGACCAGGGCCCGCAGCATTTGATCACAAGCGGCAAAGCGGCTCATGTCGTTGTCACCAAAATGCCGCACTTTGCCCAGTTCCAGCGTAAAGGCATGAGCGCTGGCGCTTTGCGCGCCGAAATAACTGAAAGTAGACGCCGGTGTTTGCATGAGCAGGAAAGTTTCCACACCGCAGGCATGTAAAAAGCGCAGCTGCGTTTTGTTCCAGGGTTTGCCGTGTAAAAACGGATAGACGGCAAATTTTTCAAACTGCGAACCACGAATGGCGGTGTGCAAGTCATACAACAGACGTTCACGCCCTTCACCACCGGCCTGATAAAAGCGCTGTACATATTGTTCAAGTTTGGCCGCACGCAGGCGCTCCCAACCGGGTTCGCCTTCACCTTTACTGTGGTGGCCGGAGAATAACCGGTTCAGGTTATCCTGCAATTCCCGTTTGCCGGCATTAATAGCCGGTGGATTGCCAAACAAAAATAACACGCGCTGACGACTGATGATTTTTCCGTGCAGTAAATCCTGACAAATCGCTGCGCAAAGCTCAATCGGCGCGGTTTCGTTGCCGTGGACGCCAGAAGACAAGACCAGATCGGTAGTCCCGGGTTCTGCTGGCGTCAGGCATAACACGCCGGTATCCCAGACTTCCACCACAGTACCGTTGCTCAGCGTGTAAGCAAAAGGCGTCAGCTGCTCTGGGTAAGTCAGTGTCAGGCCAAGGAAATCACCGCTGTGGTGCAGCCCATCTGGTTCTACGATTCGGTTTAAAATATTGGTTTTCATGCTTTAAATCTGCGTTTTAAGGTTGGCAGGCTTGGTGTTTCGGGCCGGGCCCAAGACTCGGGTTAACCGCATTGTAATCAACAATATCCTGCTTGCGCCACAGTGTGCATCAGGCCCACATCACCAACACTGCCGCTATTACGACCAGCGCAAGCCCCAGCAAGTCAGTGCGTTTAAGCTTTTCTTTAAACCAAAACACCGAGATCAGCAGTGTAAACAACACTTCGACCTGACCCAGTGTTTTCACCAGTGGCACGGTTTCAAGGCTCATTGCAGTGAACCAGCCCAAGGATCCGATACAACTGAAAAAACTGGTCTGCAATGTCAGGCGTGGCCGCTGCCAGAGCGCAACCAGCACAGCGCGGTCGCGAAGTAGTAAATATCCCAGCAACAGCAGCGTCTGGCAGCTGATCACAAACAGCAACACCCAGGCCGCACCGAAAGGAAAAGGCAAGCCGAGCGCCAGACTGGCTTCGCGGATCCATAACGAGGTCAACGCAAATGCTGCACCACTGGCAGCGCCGATGGCCACTGTCTTGAGTGGCAGCTCGGTCAGGTTACGCACCCCACTTAATAAAAACACTGCGATGGCGCCAACGCCGACACCAATCCAGCCGAGCGGTGACAACACACTGGCAAAAAACAACACACCAAGTACGGCCGCAAAAATCGCTTCAGATTTTGCCAGACCAACGCCTATGGCATAATTTTTCTGTTTAAACAGCACCACCATCAAAGCTGTCGCCAGAATTTGCATCACAGAAGCTGCCAGCACATAACCGGCAAAGCTCAGCGAAAACTGCGGTACAGCAGGCCGCGTAGTGGGATCAGAGAGCGAATACAAAGCAAACAGATATAGCGCAGCCAGCGGGCTGGCATAAATAAAGCGCGCCAGCGTCACACCCAGTACCGGCACTTCTTTACTGAGTTCCTTTTGGCAGGCATTGCGCACTGCCTGCATGGCAGCTGCTAACAGAGTAAACAAAATCCACATAAAAAACCGGCCTCCGACATGGCACAGCGACAAAGAACAGACATCCGGATGGATGCAAGCTAAAGCTACCTTAACCGAAATCCTGCAGCGATGCTGCGCTATTTCCCTGATAAACCGGCTAAAAATACCGCAGTCAGCCTGGATGGCATTGCAATCAGGCAGAAAGGCAGTAAGATAAGGCGCTCGTCGGTACGTAGCGCAGCCTGGTAGCGCACTGTCATGGGGTGTCAGGGGTCGTGGGTTCGAATCCCGCCGTACCGACCATTAAATCCTGCTGAAAAAGCCTGCTATTGCAGGCTTTTTTGTTTTTGCATGTCGCCCGCCAAAATTGCTCTGGTGCTAAGGATCCAATAGTTCAGCTCTCACTAAATTATTAAATCCAATGACACCGTTGTCTTGTAACAAAATACGGACACCAGCGCGCTATTGCCTGTGATCTGCCGCTTCAGTGTCTTGATCTGACGGAATTTTTCCAGTTAACGCTATTCCTGCTTGCTGAAGATTGGTAAGTCAGTCTATGAAAACCAACAATAGACCGGAGCAGCAATTTTAGTCACAAACCTTTACACTTACCCAGGTTGCGGCCGGAACGGATACCGGACTCAGACGAGGATCAGGAAAACAAATGTTATTCCTGCTTGCTATGCCCTGATCATCTGACTGCAACACATGTCTGGCAATCTGCCAGTGTGGCCTGAGATTTTACAGAGGTGATGTGATGAAAACGGAACAACTGAACAGAACATTTCAGCCGGAATACTATCCAACTGCGGGGTTCGGTAGTGTGGCGCCGCCATGGATAAAGGCGGATTTGGTGGTAACAACAACGCCTAAACCTACAGCGTCAAAGCCAACAGCACCGGGCTGGCAATGGCTCAGGCGCCAGCTCGGCTGGCACCTGGGGTAACGCCAATTTAACTGTTAATAAAACCAGCTGACCCAGTGCTGATACAGCGGTAAACCAATCAGTACGTTCACCGGGAACGTGATGCCCAGTGCCGCTAACATGGCAAGTCCTATGTTAGCGGTTGGCACTGCGGCGCGGATCGCAGCCGGCGCGGCGATATATGACGCACTGGCCGTTAATCCAGCAAGCACCACAGCACTGCCCTGCGGCAATTCAAGCCAAAGCGCAGTTGCAATCCCACTCCACGCCAGAGCGAATGGCATCACCGCAGCGAATACCAGTAATCGCCACTGTGCCAGTGGCAGCGGTGAACAGACTTTTGCTGTACACAAGCCCATTTCGAGTAAAAACAGCGCTAACATCGTTTTAAAACCACCGAGTAAGGCCGGTGCAATAGGTTCCAGCCCGACCGGCCCATAAACATAACCGATCAACACGCCACCACCGAGCAGCAACACGCCGCGACTGGTCAGCGATTCGCGAATGATGCCACCTGCACTGCCCTGACCGGTCAGCCGCCGGTGTAGCCATAACATAGTGACAATCGCCGGCAATTCAAGCAGCACCAGATACAAGGTTGTTTGCGGCGCGACCGGCAGACCAGCCCGCTCTGCCATGGCCAGCACCAGCGCAAAAGTACCGGCACTGACTGAGCCATAATGCGCAGCGATACTGGCTGCATCGTCAACATTAAGCCGCACCAGTTTGCGCAGAATGGGGTAACACAACAGCGGCAGCATAAAACCGAGCAGCGCTACTGGCAGCAGTTCCAGCAACAAAGTAGTAGTTACATTGCCATGCAGCGCCAGGCCACCTTTTAACCCAAGCACCAACATCAATAAAATCGACAAGGTTTCGTAAATTGAATGCGGTACTTTTAAATCAGACTTCAGTAAACCGGCGATTAAACCAAAGGCAAAAAACGCTATCACAATATCTGGCATCTATCTTTCCTCCGCTTCGAGCCGGGCGCTATTGTGCCCGTCGCCGAATCTAATGGATAATAAATGTATCAATGCATACATATAGACATTTATCTATGAACATTCGCCATCTGAGTTTTCGTCTGTTACAGGTGTACCAGGCTGTCGTGCAGCACGGCAGTATTTCGCAGGCGGCGCGTCAGCTGCATCTGACACAGCCGACAGTATCTATTCAGCTGAAAAAACTCAGTGAATGGGCTGGTGAAGCTTTGCTGGAAAGCGAACATGGTTTGCTAGTACCGACGCCGGTGGGTGCCGAGTTGCACCGCGCCAGTCAGGATGTGTTGGGTCGTTTTGCCGATTTTTCCCAGTTCGTCCAAAGTGCCCGCGCCGGTAATAGCGGTAGTTTAAGCCTTGGCATCGTCACCACGGCCAAATACATCCTGCCGCCGCTGCTGGCAGAATTCTCCCGCCTGTTTCCGCAAATCGAACTGACATTAAATATTGGCAACCGTGCGCAGATTTTAAGCCGCTTTGAACAACAGCAGGATGACCTGTTTCTGTTCAGCCATCCGCCGGCTGGTAATCAGGTGCTGGCGCGCCGTCTGCTGAAGAACCCCTTACAGCTCATCGCGCCGCCGGGCCACTGGGCATCAGATCGTACTGAACTCAGCATGGCAGAGTTAAAAGCTGAACGTTTTTTGATCCGAGAGCCTGGCTCCGCCACCCGCCTGATGTTGGAAACCTGGCTGAGTAACCAGGGCCTGGCGCTGGAAAAAACCATGCAGATCGAAAGTAATGAGGCTATCCGGCTCAGTGTCGCCTCAGGTCTTGGTCTTGCGGTGTTGTCAGCGCATACGCTGAAGGCAGGTACTGAACCTGTACAGATCCTGCAAGTGAAGGGGTTGCCACTGGAAAGTCACTGGTATCTGGTCGCCCGGCGTGACCGGCGCCTGTCGGCGACGGCCACACAGCTCATCCGCTATTTACCGCAAGGCCTGAAACAATATCTGGACCCGGCCTGGTTGGTCAGCGACCTTGACGGGCTGACGCAATCTTTTGTTACCCAGAACAGTCTTTAGTCGCAGACTTAAGGCTGTTAGTCAGAATATGGCACTGTGGCAGCTCCGGTTTAGCAGACTCAGTGTGTTAGAGTGGTGTCGACTCAGTTTCCAACAGGGACTACCGATGATTGATTTTCGTTCCGATACTGTCACCCAACCCACTCCCGCCATGCGCGCAGCGATGGCTGCCGCCCCGCTTGGCGATGATGTGTTTGGTGACGACCCATCCGTCAACGCGTTGCAGCAATATGCAGCAGAGCTGCTGGGTTTTGAAGCAGCATTGTTTGCGCCAAGCGGCACTATGACCAACCTGATAGCGCTGATGAGCCACTGCCAGCGCGGTGATGAAGCCATCGTTGGTCAGAACTGGCACACTTATAAATGGGAAGCCGGTGGTATGGCGGTGCTTGGCTCTATCCAGCCACAGCCGCTGACCAATCAACCGGACGGTAGTCTGTTACCCGCC
>CAMLNG010000280.1 GCA_946481195.1 uncultured Chromatiaceae bacterium | reverse complement strand
TGACTTTATTACTCGACAGCCTGGAAAAGCAGTTAAAACAATGCCTGCGCGATCGCAAACTCGGCACCGGCAAACGCCATGGTGACGAAGCGGCGGTGGCCAATTTGCTGCTGGCGTTTATCGAAGGCCGGCTGCATCAGTATGTGCGCAACGGCTTTAAAGAGGCGCCGCACCTGAGTTTTGCCAGTCAGTGGCCTGCACTCAAAGCTGCGTTGTTCGCGCAGGATTAACATGGCGCCTGGCAGCATGATCCGTCTGTCGCCACGCTGGTCCTCAGGTGCTGTGCTGCAACATAGCTGCCCACAGCCACTCAGTGGTAAGGCCGCGCCAGCACAACTGCTGCAAATCACGCTGCAAATCACGCTGCAAACCACAAATCAGCTTTATCAGGCCGAAACTCAAACCGATGCACTCGGTGAGTTCAGCATCACACTTCCGCCACAGCAACCTTCTGGCCCCTGGACGCTATCCATTACAGCTGGCGTCGCGGACAGCATCACACTGAACGACCTGTGGTTTGGTGAGCTGTTGTTATTTGCCGGCCAGTCGAATGTGGGTTGGCCACTGGCGCGTTATCCCGACCAGCTGGCCGCTGCGCAGCAGCAATTCGCAGCAGGAAGCGGCAATCATTGCGTGCGCTGTTACCTTTCAGATCCAAGCGACTTTCGGGCTGCAGGTGCATGGCAGCCTTTGGACAGTCACAGTTGTCCGTTATGGCCTGCCCTGCTTTACCATTTCAGCCAGCAGCTCGATAACGCGCCGATCATGTACGGCTTGGTTGACCTGAGCTGGCCGGGTTCAGTCATCAACGCCTGGTTGCCCGCCTCAGACAGTAACCAAGACCGGCCCTGGCAAAACGGTGCGCTGTTTTCAGCTCGTCTCGCCCCCTGGTTACGCCTACCATTTCAAAGCCTGATTTGGTATCAGGGCGAGCAGGATGCGATGGGACGCGAAGCCGGGCTGTACGCCGGTAAGTTGCGCAGTTGGTTCGATAGTTGCCGCCAGCTCGCCGGTTGGCAGTTTCCTTTACTCCTGGTACAGATTGCCGGCTTTGGGGCAAACAGCCGGCCCGATTTAGCCAATGGCTTTGTGCAGGTGCGACAAGCGCAGCAGCAGTTCGCGGCCCAAGCATCCAACTGTGTTTTAGTGTCGGCCGCTGACTTAGGCGCTGTGCAGGATATCCATCCACCATTAAAAGCCGAACTGGCGCGGCGGCTGGTGCTCGCCCTGCCCGCTTTATTACGTGGCGAGGCGACATGCCCGTGGCAGGCAACTCTGCAACACAGCAGTACCGGTACTATTTTGCAACTGCCGGAGCAGGCGAATACTGCAGGATGGCAAAGCCGCACCACCCCACTGACGGGTTTTTATTATGAAGATTCGACAGGGCGTATGCAGCAGGTGCCGGCCATACTCAGTCACGATGGCCAGCAGGTGTCGTTGCAGTTGCCAGACAATGCCCGCTTACTGCTGTATGGGATGGCTGCACAGCCAGAGCTGAGCCTGTATTCAGCACAAGGTGAGCCTATGCTGCCACAACAATGGCCGCTGCACCGGTTCATTGAGCGCTGACAGCGCCTGCCTGAGCCGCTTCATAGGCCTGACGCTGTGTCGCCAGATGCTGCCAGATGCTCTGGCAGCGTTCGGGATTTTCCTGACAATACTTCGGTGAAAAGGCTAAATACAGCGGCATGGTGAAAAATGGCAGTTCGAGCTGACGCACCTGCGCCGCCGCCGGGTGTTTGCGGAACTGTTGTAAGGTAGAACCGGGTGGGATCACATAACCGTCGATGCGGCGATTCACCAATAAATCCACGCCTTGGTTAATATCAAGCTCCAATGGCGACAACGCATTTAACTCACGCAACCGCTGTTCGGCGATATAACCTTTCAGCGTGATCAGGCCATATTGCAGGCCCAGAAAACGCTGACCGTCCCACTGCACTTTGCTGTCTTTACGCACAAAAATCAGATAGGGCACGTCATACAACGCCTGGCTGGCGTCCGGCACACCATTTTGCCCTGGGAACTGAAACCACTGCGCCCGTTCTGCGGTCCAGCCGATCGACAATAAGCCGGTGATCCGGCCCTCGCGCACCTGACTGAGACAACGTTGCCAGGGTAAACTGATAAAACTGGCGTGCGGTAATTGCTGCAACACCCAGCCGGCCACCCGGGCCGTGTGCTGACCATAAATGCGCTGGCCGGCCACGACAACAGGTTGTTGGGTCGCAGTTTCAACCGGAGCGTCATAGCAAAAAGTTTCAGCCGCCAAAGCAGGCAGCTGCAGAATCAGCAGGCAGAATAACAAGTGACGCCAGTGCATCAGGCAGACGGCTCCGGATGGTTAAAACATCACCTTAGCACAGCGTGCCGTGCCTGCGTACCTATTGCGTTCCTTGTTGCGGGGCAACTGCTTATTGCAGCAGTTGCCAGATAGCTGCGCCCCACACCAGCGCCACAATCGTCAGGCTTAAAGTGACAGCCGCTGAGCCCATGTCTTTGGCGCGGCCAGACAGTTCATGGCGCTCTAAACTGACGCGGTCAGTCAGGGCTTCGATGGCAGAATTGAGTAGTTCAACAATCAGCACCAGCAGCAACACGCCGACCAGCAAGGCCCAATGGCCAACCGATTCGGCCAGCACAAAAGACAGCGGAAACATCAGTATTGCCAGCACAGCTTCCTGGCGGAAGGCGGCTTCATTACGCCAGGCGGCGACAAAACCTTTGCGTGAACATTCAGTGGCTTTGAGGATACGGCCAATACCGCTGCCGTTTGGTTTGTTGATCAACACAGACTCCGCTAAATACGTCAAGGCCAGCATAGCTGGCCTGATTGGATGAAAAGTTGGGCTCTTTATCGCAGCTTAAACTTAACAATTCCTGAAGACAACCGGCGCCTTAAACACCAAACTCCGCGCGGTACGCTTTGACTGCATCCAGGTGCATCGCCAGTTCCGGTTTGCCTTCGAGGTATTGGATTAAGTCTTTCAGGCCGATAATCGACACGACTTTAGTGCCAAAATCGCGTTCCACTTCCTGAATGGCTGACAGTTCGCCTTTGCCACGTTCCTGCCGGTCCAGTGCAATCAGCACGCCAGCCAGTTCCGCGCCTTGCGCCTTGATGATTTCCATCGATTCACGGATTGCCGTGCCTGCGGTGATCACATCATCAACCAGCATAATGCGGCCTTGTAATGGCGAACCAACCAGTGAACCGCCTTCGCCGTGGGTTTTGGCTTCTTTGCGGTTAAAGCAATATGGCACGTCGCGGTCATGGTGTTCTGCTAAGGCGACGGCGGTAGTCGTCGCAATCGGAATACCTTTATAAGCCGGGCCAAACAACACATCGAACTCAATGCCGGCATCGACCAGCGCGGCGGCATAAAAGCGGCCTAATTTCGCCAGATCGCCACCGGTATTAAACAAACCGGCATTAAAGAAATACGGGCTGGTGCGGCCGGATTTCAGCGTAAATGAACCAAATTTCAGCACCTGACGCGACAGGGCAAATTCAATAAATTCTTGTTGAAAAGCTTTCATCAGAAGACCTTTTAGACAGATTCGTTATGCCAATACACGTTTTTGTTCGTCGACGATTTCGCGGATCGCGTCTTTCGCCAGCGCCAGCATCGCCTGCATTTCTTCGAAGCTGAATGGCTCGGCTTCGGCAGTGCCCTGAACTTCAATCAGTTTGCCGGTTTCAGTCATCACCACGTTCATGTCGGTTTCGGCGGCGGAATCTTCGACATATTCCAGATCGGCAATAGGTTCGCCTTTATAAACACCAACTGACACAGCAGCAACCATGTATTTCAATGGGTTAGTTTTAATCAGGCCTTTGGCGCGCATAAAGTTCAGCGCGTCACATAAAGCCACACAAGCGCCGGTGATGGCTGCAGTGCGGGTACCACCGTCGGCCTGGATCACGTCACAGTCAAAAGTAATAGTGTTTTCACCGAGCAGTTTTAAATCGACTGCTGCGCGCAGGGCGCGGCCGATTAAACGCTGAATTTCCATAGTACGACCGGCTTGTTTGCCTTTGGCGGCTTCGCGGTCGTTGCGGGTGTGGGTGGCGCGTGGCAGCATGCCGTATTCAGCGGTGATCCAGCCTTTGCCCTGACCTTTCATAAAACGTGGCACGCCTTCTTCCACCGACGCCGTGCACAACACTTTGGTGTTGCCAAATTCAACCAATACCGAGCCTTCGGCGTGGGCAGTGAATTGACGGGTGAAACTGATAGGACGGATCTGACTGGCTGTTCTGCCGCTTGGACGCATGGGAAACCTCGATGGCCATTGATTTGGCGAAAAATGATGCCGGCATTATAGGGCTTTCACCGCCATATCGCCATCTCTGCCACAGCCGGCGCTTTTCGCGCTGACAGCGGATTCGCCTTCTGCGCAGCTTTGTGGGTATACTCGGTTTTTCGCTGTTTCTTTTGATGTACACAAGGATAATCGCATGATCCACAGCATGACCGCTTTTGCCCGTCACGAAATTAAAGCGACCTGGGGCAACGCCGTATGGGAGATCCGTTCAGTTAACCAAAGATATCTCGAGAGTTATTTTCGGTTACCTGAGCAATTCCGGGGTTTGGAAAGCCTGTTGCGCGACAAACTGCGCCAGAGCCTGCAACGCGGCAAGGTGGAAGTGAACCTGCGCTATAACGCGGCGCAGCAAAGCGACGATTTAAAGATTAATGAAGCCTTCGCCGGCCAGCTGATGAAAGCGGCCAGCGCTTTAGCCGCCCAAAGCCCGCAAGCCCAGCTGAATATCGCCGACATCCTGCGCTGGCCCGGCGTGATGGAAACACAAGAAGAAGACATGGACTCGGTGCAGGCCGAATTACTGGCTGGTTTTGACATCGCGATGAAAGATTTCCTCGCCGGCCGCGGCCGTGAAGGCGTGGCCATTGAACAGCTCATTCGCGACCGCCTCGACCAAATCTCCAACCATGTCAGCAATTTACGTGTGCACCTACCTCAAGCGCTGCAATGGCAACGCGACAAAATGCTGACCCGCTTACAGGAAATCAAAGCCGAACTGGACCAAAACCGCCTCGAGCAGGAAATGGCCTTCCTGGCACAAAAATCCGACGTCGCTGAAGAGCTCGACCGCCTCGACGCCCACATCAAAGAAACCCGCCATCACCTAAAACAAGGCGGCGCCATCGGCCGTCGCCTCGACTTTATGATGCAGGAATTTAACCGCGAGTCGAATACCTTGTCGTCAAAGGCGATTTCGACTGAGATCACTAATACTGCGGTGGAATTGAAGGTGTTGATTGAGCAGATGCGGGAGCAGATCCAGAACGTAGAGTGATGCGCATCTTTCATCGGTTCAATTAAACAAGCAAAGCCCTAACTATATGTAGGGCTTTGTTTTTTCGAAACATCAGT
>CAMLNG010000279.1 GCA_946481195.1 uncultured Chromatiaceae bacterium | reverse complement strand
TGTATGAGGCCAGCATCATATTTTGTCCCCCTCCCTGTGCTGTAGCGGTGGCAGCTACTAAAGCCGAAATAAGAGCTGCAGCTCCAGCTATTTCCTTTTTTAGATTTTGCATCTTATTTTTCTCACATTTTAAAATTGAAATTAATAAAATCTTCGTAGCTTCTATTTTTAATTATGTTGGTTATTCTTTTTCGTGCCTCCATAAGTGTTTCCCTGTTTAAATTAATCATGGCCATAATTTCTCTGACATATTGATGGCTTCTTAAGCTAATCAACATATTTCTGTGAAATGCCACCGGGAGAGTGACGTAAGTGATTGCATAGCAATTGAATATTGTGTTGCAGATGTCTCGGTTTTTTTGTGGTTTTTCCTGAAATAAATGTCCAATTTCTATATCTGTAAGGCAGTAGCATTGTCCACCTTCAAGAAATATTTTCAGACTTAACATTTGTTCATCACCGCCCCAATTTTGTAGTCCATTAAATCCATCAATGTATTCGAAGTATTTTTTTTCGATTGCATAACAAGCACCCATCACGCATGGAATATTCATTACGGTAGTGGTGGGCGAAACAATCCATTCATAGTTTAAATGCGGGGTGGCAATGTCGAAAAAAAAGACAAATTTTGCACCGTAACCCAGCATATGTCCATTATCTCTGGTCCAGTTTGTGTTCAATGCGTATGTTGCTGTGCAATATAATGCTCTTGGCTCGGCTGCAATCTGATTTATTATTTTGTCTAGCCAATCAGTTTTAGGGAATTTCATGTGTGCATCTATAAATATTAAAATATCAGATGTTGATATTTTTGCTCCAATCATTCTGGATTGCGCAACCCCCATCTGAATTTTATTTACACTTATTTTTGCACTATACTTTGCGCAGCATGATTCATAGTCATAACTGTCATCTGATGCATCATTGATGACTATTACTTCTATGTAACCAGTGACAGTTGAACGAATGCTCGATAGTGTTTTTGCCAACTTCCATGATTCATTTCTACACGCAATAATGATAGAAGCGATCGGTTTCATTTCTTCAAAGCTCGGTCTGGAATAGCTAAGGAAGTATCCTCTTTTAAACTTATTACTATACTGTTGTATTTCTCACCATTACTTTCAAAATTATAATACCCACCAGAGCCAAAATTATTTCTTTCCCCAGAACTCATATACTCGTCAAAGAGCTCATTTTTTCTGCTGACTGGCGCCACAAACAGGCAGAAGTATTCCCCGCAATCGATCCGGCTTAACCCAGATCGCCGAAATGTCTGAATTTTGCTCTGCAAGAATTCGGTTAATCGACGTTCCTCTGCCAACGAATCTTCAGATCGGTTTTCAGCACGGAGCTGTTTGGCAAAAGTATCGATGCGACTTACATCGTTTAGCCGATTCATATTGTCGAGTTTCAGCACCAACTATTTCCCGTCCATTATGAAAATATCTTCGGGTTTAGGTAGTTCTTGCGTTTCGTATTCTTTCGTTTCAGGGGTTCTAGAAATCGCCTTCTCTAGCTGTTTGACTGGAGCTACGTTCGGTTTTTCGTCGGCGATTGGTATCGCCTTTACGGTCTCCATTTCGGTTTTTGGTGTATTTACCGGCTCTATGCAATATATATATAACAAATATGTAACTATAGGCGCTACTAAAACATAATAATAAAACTTTTTAGGCATAGTCTTTACTCTCATAAATTTCATTAAATTAACATACATGCACGTATATCACTCGTCAATTCGAAACTAAATAAAAGTTACAAAATGTTTTTCTTTGATTCGCTTTCGGTTGCATTTACAGAGAAACAGCGCCGCGCAGACTTTCGCTGCGCTGGAAAGTTTTAGTCTGCGCTTGTTGCAGTAGCTGTTCAGTGAGGGTCATTTGTGTCTGTCGAAAACTCTGCGGGGTCATCAGCAGATGCCGGAAGAATTGCACCCGCGCATGTTTGAACTCGGGCCACTGGCGACTTGTGAGCAAGTTGAAGCATGGGTGTCCCTGGCGCATCAGTCGAGGCTGATGTAAAGCCTTTGGCAATGCGTTGGGTTCACGAAAAACGAATGACAGCAAATAAGGCAACGCAGAGATTCGTTTTTCCGATAGCGCCTGATATCAACTGCTGCAATCCCAAACTCCAACAAAGCCAGCAGCGGCAGCCGCGGAGTGAGCGATCAAGAGTGAGTGCGGGAAGCGCGAACGGGCGAACGCAGGGGTGCCGGTGTTGACTTTGCCACGATAAACAGGCTTTTCGAGTACAACTGCACAGTCAGATCTGCGATGAGCCGTTAAGAAATGCAGACTCAGTCAAGCCGCAGCTGCGCCTTATAACTCAAGCTCAGCCCACAACGCCAGGTGGTCGGAATATTGCGTTGGTGGGCCGTCGGCGAGGATGCCGGCGGCTGGTACTTTGAATTGGTCTTTGCGTAGCAGCATAAAATCAAGCCGCACTGCGTCATCTTCTGTGCCGCGCCAGGGGATAAAGCTGTAGCTGGGGCCTTGTGGTTTAGTTGTGAGCGCAAGTGCGTCCTGATATTGCGGCAATGAGGTTTCGATTTGTGTCAGCAAGCCATCGCCGGCAGACGGGTTAAAATCACCCATCACCACCACAGGCGCTGCCGATCTTTGTTGCCAGTGGCGGATTTTTGCGGCGATTAGCTGCACCGATTCGCGTCTGGCCTCTGCGCCCTGATGGTCCAGGTGCAGGTTTAATACCCGAAGTTGTTTGCCGCTCTGTTTATCCTGTAACAAGGCCCAGCTGCAAATACGGGGTAAAGCGGCGTCCCAGCCTGGTTTGCCGATTAATCGAGGGCCGGTTTGTTCTGGGCCCTGTTGCGTCGGCACATCAGGCGACCAACTGGGGTGAAACCAAAAAGTGCCGCTGTCTTTGATGACAAAACGGCTGCTACGGATAAATAAAGGGCTGAATTCGCCGGCGTTTTTGCCATCGTCGCGACCAACGCCAATGCGTTGATAACCCGGCATCGCGCTTTCAATCCGCACCAATTGATGCAACATCACTTCCTGCAAGCCAAAGATATCCGGCTGTTGTTGCTGCAGCTGCTGAATGACTTTGCCGGCGCGATGCGGCCAGGCGAGCTCGGCGTCGTTGGGTGTGTCGAGGCGGATATTCCAGCTGACGGCTTTAACTGGTTCGGCAATGGCCGCCGACGCTGCCAATAGCAACACCAGCATGGTAAAAAAACTGCCTGAACGTCCCTGCTTCATCCGCCACCTCTTATGTCAAAACTCAAACACTAAGTCACCACCCTGCATCAGCTGACGATAATCGACGCTGATCGGCAGTTCAACCCCGTTTAAAGTCCAGCGCTTCACTGGCTTCACCCGGTCGCCTTTGGCCAGAATGCGCAGCTTGTTGCCATTATCCAGCTGTAAGGTGACAGCCTGAAATTGTGGTGTGCCGCGCACATAACCGGCATCCACCGGATTGACCGGATAAAAACCCAAACTACTCAACACATACCAGGCCGACATCTGGCCCAAATCGTCGTTACCGGCGAGGCCATCCGGTTTGGCGTGGTACATAGTGTCGCGAATATGGCGGATGCGTGCTTCGCCTTTGGCCGGCGCGCCGGCTAAGGCGTACAGATAAGGCACATGATGCACCGGCTCATTGCCGTGGGCGTACTGGCCTATCAGGCCAGTGATGTCCGGCGACACATCACCGTCCATGTGCGAGCTCATCTCAAACATCTCGTCCAGCCTTGCGACAAAAGCCTGTTTGCCACCGTACTGCTGCATCATCGCATCGACCTGATGCGGCACAAAAAAGCTGTACTGCCAGGCGTTGGCTTCGGTGTAGTCCGTGGTGCGGTGCGCGACATAAATCGGGTTAAAGGGGCTGACCCATTCACCTTTGGCGGTTTTGCCACGCATAAAACCAGTGGATTTATCAAAGAGTTGCTGCCAGGCTGCGGCTCTTTGGCTGAACTCTGCAGCAGTGTTTGCATCACCGGCGGCTGTGGCTAAACGCGCGATGGCATGGTCGTCAAAGGCGTATTCCAGCGTTTTTGACACGGCTTCGACGTCCAAATCGGACGGTACATAACCATATTTGCCAAATAAATCGATACCAAAGCGCGACTGGCGCGCTGAGGCTAAAGATGCGTCCAGCAGCTGCCGCGCGCTTAACGTAGTCAGGCCCTTAAAATAAGCGTCGGCCAGCACCGGCACGGCGTGATAACCAATCATCACGTCGGTTTCATTCGACATTAAATCCCAGGTCGGCAGCAGACCTTGTTCCTGATAAAACCCGTACAACGAATGCATCATGCCATCGACACGGCCCGGATCTGTGATGGTCAAAAGCGGATGCAGGCCACGGAAAGTATCCCACAGCGAAAACAGCGTATAACGCGGCGCTTTGTGTTGGCCGGCATGAACAGCGCCGTCAGCACCAAAATAAAGGCCATCAACATCACTGAATAACTGCGGCGCTAAATAGCTGTGATACAGCGCGGTATAAAACTTGGTTTTATTGGTGTCGGCTGTTGAGTCATTGCCGGCATCGACCTGAAAGCGCCCCAGCTGCGCCTGCCATTTGACAGCGGCTTGTTGTTTGACGCTGGCAAAATCCAGCACCGGCAGTTCCGCGGCGAGGTTTTTCTGCGCGCCTTCGATACTGACGTAAGACAGCGCCACCGCCATTTCCAGCGGTTTTTGTCGTAAATCACCGAAATTAAGCACTGCCGCAGCTTTTTCGGTTTGCAGCAAAGTGCCTTTTACCGCCACGCCGTCCTGATAAAGGGTGGCCTGAAACGGCTGGTTAAAACGCGCGACAAAATACAACGGCTGTAATTTGGCCCAGCCAGTCGAGATGCGATAACCGACCAGCGTCTGTGCATCGACCTGGCGGATAAAACCGACCACGGCTTTGTCGTAATTTTGCGCATAGCCTAAATCCAGCAGCAGCTGCGCGTCATTGGCTTTGCTGAACTGATAACGATGCAGACCAACCCGCTCAGTGGCGGTTAGTTCGGCACTGATGCCCTGATCTTTCAACTGGACCGCATAATAGCCAGGCTGTGCCTGCTCATCAGCGTGGCTGTAGCTTGCAACCGGGCGGCCGGCCGGGCTTTTTAAGCTGGCGGCATAATCACCGTGAAATGGCAGCACTAAAATATCCAGCAAATCGCCGACACCTGTGCCGGATAAATGCGTATGGCTAAAACCCAGTAGTTCGCTGTCAGAATAGTGATAACCCGACGTCCAGTCCCAGCCTTTGGATTTGTTGTCCGGGCTTAACTGCACCATACCAAAAGGCACTACAGCGCCAGGAAAAGCGTGGCCATGACCGCCGGTGGCGATAAAAGGGTCGACAAACTTGAGTACGTCTGGCTGCGCTGCAACTTGAGCAACAACAGCAGACTGAACCGGCTTTTCTGTTGGCGAAGA
>CAMLNG010000278.1 GCA_946481195.1 uncultured Chromatiaceae bacterium | reverse complement strand
ACGGCCATCAGCATCAATGTGCTTGGCAATGATACTGATGCGGACAGCGACCCACTGAAAGTGGTCAGTGCCAGCGCGCTGACCGGCACAGTGACTATCGAAGCGGACAACCGGCTGCGGTATACGCCAAAAGCCGGCTTCAGTGGTACTGATACGGTCAGTTATCGGGTCAGTGACGGATTTGGTGGTGAGGCGAATGGTCAGGTGAATGTGACGGTGACGGCTTATCAGTCTGTTACTGTCAGTAATAAGTCTTCGGGTGGTGCGGCATCAGCGCTGTGGCTGACGGCGCTGCTGTTGCTGGGCGTTGGACGTCGTTATGGCCTGCTGCTGTTGCTGCCGCTGGCTGGTGCAGTGCAGGCGGGTGACTGGCAAATCCAGCTCGGCGCAGGTCAAAGTAAAGTGTCGCAGTCGGATGCTGTGCTGCAACAGGCGTTGCCTGCGGGGACAGTGCGCAGTATAGATGATTCAGATCAGGCGCTGAGTCTGAGCCTGCAGTATCAGCTATTTGATCGGCTGGATGCAGAAGTGGGTTATCTGGACCTTGGTGAAGGCAAGGCGGAGATTGTGGCGGATACGTTGACGCCGGCTCAGTATCATCAGGCCGTGCGGCAGCTGACGCCAGTGCTGGGGGATGGGGTCTTTGCGGGTCTGCGGATTGGTTTATGGCAGCAATACGGCTGGCGCCTGCAGTTGCCGCTTGGCATGTTCAGCTGGAAAAGTGATCTCAGCAGCACGATGAACGGCAGTACATTGGCGAGTGAAACGGACGGGACGGACCTGTATTATGGTCTGGCGCTGCAGTATCTGCACGACGCACATTGGGCAGCGGGCATCAGCTGGCAGCAGGTCGCGCTTGAACCTGAAGACGTCCAGGCGTGGCAATTCACCCTGAGTTACCGCTTCTGACGAACAGGCATTTGAGCGTCGAATAAGAGTAAAAAGCCGCTGTTGTCAGCGGCTTCTTTTCCGGCTGAAGACACCCCGGTTTAAACCAGGTTTGTGCCGTATTCAGCCTGCGCTTCTTGCTGCAGGGCATTTAATCCAACAAAGACCGCCTGACTGGCAGTTTCCATATTGCTGTAGCAGCTCAGAATATATTCTTGTACGGCAGCCTCTCCCTGCCAGTCCAAATCAATTGAATCGAGCATCTGATGCACGCTGTGATGTACTTGCTGATGTGGTTGTTCCAAAACCCGGTAACTGGGCAGGTGACCAAATAAAGTTCGGCCGTCGCCTTGGTACCATTTACCCATACGGCAGTGTTGATGGTCGACTTTGACCGCAGTGGCTTCTGCGCTTTGGCTACCCGTGTTAAAAGCAGCATAGGCATTTTGCTTGTAGACAATATGATCCACTTTGACCAACGACGTGAAGGTGGTAATACGGGCTTTTTGTACTTGTTGCTGCGCTTGTCCGGCGTTTACGGCCAATGCCACGAAACTTTGTTGCAGTGATCCCAGTTGTTGCATCATGACGCCGGCACTTTCATTCAGTTGTTGCTGATGATGCAGAATACCTTCACTCTGGCGCTGGAATTGACCTACGACCTGATTAATGTCTCCGGTGGCTTTTTTCGTATGTTCGGCCAGCGTTTTCACTTCCTGTGCCACCACCGCAAAACCACGGCCATGCTCACCAGCACGGGCAGCTTCAATGGCGGCATTTAATGCCAGCAGATTGGTCTGGTCGGCAATATTGCCAATCAAATCCAGAATGCCATTGATTTGTGCGCCCATCGCATTGAGCTCAATCACTGCGTCGCGGCTTTGTTCGGTCAGCTCTTTGTTCAGCGCAAAACTTTCCATTACCTGCGCGATAGTGGCACTGCTGTCAGTCGCCCGTTCGGCTGTTGCAGAGGCAATTTGACCAATCTGGACTATCTGTTCCGTGATTTGTGACAAATCCTGCTGGGTCATATGCAAATTACTTTTAGTGTTTAATGCATTCATCGACTGCATTGACGATAACAGGCGGTTTTTCACCACGTTGCGGTAGTTTTGTTCAACTTGTTCAATAGCCTTATTGATATCAATTAAGGATTGCCTGAAGCCGCCAGACATCCCGCCGGACTGTGCGGGCCGGCCAAAATGTTCCTGTTCGACCCGGGCAAAGGTGGTTGCGACTTCGCGGAAATAAGTCTCCAGCTGGTCAAACATTTCATTGACCTCCCAGGCGACCTGGCCGACTTCACCCATGTTAGGAACTTGCGTGATCCGGGCGCTGAAATCGCCATCGCGGGCATTTTTCAGAATATCGCGGATTTGTTGCAAAACCCCAAGAGGAACTGCGACACGCCGGAAAGCGATGACACTGCCTACCACCGTTACTATATAAAGGCCCCAGGAGACAAACCAGGGGATTGCGGCAATGCTGTTCAGGCTCAGGATCAGAAGTAAGATCAGATTAAAGCTGACCAGCAACAACGCAAATTTAGAGCCCCAGAACAAATTTTTCATAGCTGCCAAAATCCTTTTCAATCATTTGGATCAACCAACGCATGGATTGTTCACCACGGTCGGAGGGGTGTTGTTGTTCGATTTGCCGCATCTGCTGGTAAATAGGGATGACTTTGCCGACGGCTGAGGGCTTTGGTTTACGCCGGCAGGAAAAATAACCTGTGTGTCGTTTTTGGGCATCAAGCACCGGTGACACATTGGCAAAGACCCAGTAATTGTCGCCGTTTTTCGCTCTGTTATTGACGTAGGCAAAGCACTCTTGACCGGCAGCGATTTGTTGCCACATGAACTTAAACAAGCCTTTGGGCATATCAGGGTGACGCACAATATTTTGTGGTTGCCCCAGCAGCTCAGCTTCGCGATAACCGGAAATTTGCATGAAAGTCCGGTTGGCATAGCTGATGATGCCTTTTAAATCCGTTTTGGTGACGATAAAAGACTCCTCGTCCAGACTAATCTCGCGACCAGTCAATGGCGATTTTGACTGCATAGGCGGTGGTTCTCCCAGCTTGGTTTGACACGGCCGCAACAGGTCTTCATTTAAGAAAACATGGTGCTTTGTCAGGTGACATATTTTGTTCCGAAAGTTTAGATGAAACGATTTTGCATTGTCGGCCTATTCCCCAAAGTACTGACATAGATCAATGGCTTCACACATTACTCGCAATGAGACCAATCACTGCAGACGTCGATTAAATACTTTGCGGCAAGGCCCTGCGCTGTGATTAACTGGTTTTATCGTCGTGAAAGAGCCAGTAGCCACGGCCTGGTTGCTCAGCAGAAGGACATCATCTTGGTATTCAATCGTTGTACGCTGGCCTTGTTGCTGGCAGGTTTGACAGGGACGGCGAATGCCGACAGTTTTTATCAGCTCGATTTGACCGGCCATGATCGGCATCAGCTCGCCGTCAGCGCGCGTTTTGTGGTGGCAGACCCGGCGCCGTTGGTGCTGCAGATGTCGTCTGCCTCGCCGGGTCGTTATGCCCGCCATGACTTCGCCAAGAATATTTATGCGCTTAAAGCGCTGGATGGACAGGGCAATCCACTGCCTTTAGAGCGCCTGTCGCCGACCCGCTGGCAGGTGAGTGGTCACCAGGGCGAAGTACAGGTTAGTTACCTGTTATTCGGCAATCATGCCGATGGCACTTACAACCAAATTGATAGTCGCCATGTGCATTTAAATATGCCGGCAGCATTATTGTTTGCACCAGCGCTGCGGGCGGCGCCGGCCACCGTCAGCCTCAAAGCGGTGCCACAAAGCTGGCGTACGGCAACCCAGCTGTATCCGCAGCCGGATGGCAGTTTGACTGCGCCGCAGCTGGATTATCTGATGGATAGCCCGCTGGAAGTGAGTGAGCATCAGCTTTACAGTTTCAGTCAGGTGTCAGCCGGCAAAACTTATCAGATTGAACTGGCGTTACATCACGATGGCCGCGAAGAGGAGGCCAAAGTACTGCTGGAGAAAACTCAGGCTGTAGTGCGTCAGCAGCAGGCGATTTTTGGCGAACTGCCGGATTTTGCCAACCAGCGGTATACCTTTATTGCCGACTATTTACCGGGTGTTGATGGCGATGGCATGGAACACCGCAATTCGACTGTCGTGACCAGCGACAGCTCTCTGGCACAAAATGAATTCAGTCAGATTGAAACCATTTCGCACGAGTTTTTCCACGCCTGGAATGTCGAGCGCATCAGGCCAAAAACCCTCGAACCTTTTGATTACAGCCAGACCAATATGAGTGACGCGCTGTGGTTTGCCGAAGGTTTTACCAATTATTACGGCAAGTTAGCCCTCAAGCGCAGCAGTCACTTTGATTTAGACACTTACTTAGAAAAAGTGCAAAAACCATTGAATCAGACGCTGCAAACGCCGGCCCGGCGTTGGTCAGGCCCGGCGGCTGTCAGCCAACAAGCGGTGTTTGTTGATGCCGGTGTGGCGGTGGATAAAACCAACTATGGCAACAACTTCCTGTCGTATTACACCTATGGTGAAGTGGTGGCGCTGGCGCTGGATTTGACGTTGCGCACGCAATACAACAGCGATTTGGATGCGCTGATGCAATTGATGTGGCAACGTTTCGGCAAACCAGAACAACCTTATCAATTGGCGGATATTCAGCAGGCACTGGCAGAAGTCAGCGGCGATGCAGATTTTGCGGCAGCCTTTTTCCGTGACAGTATTTATGGCCCGGCCTTACCGGATTTTGCTGCCTTATTTGCTCAAATGGGTTTAACCCTGACACAGGCAGACGCGGAAAAAGCCTGGCTTGGGCCTTTAACGCTGGAGACTTTTGGCGACGCGGTGCGCGTGCAGTCAGTATCGCGTGATGGCAGTCCCTGGGCCAGCGCAGGTATCACAGACGGCGATTTATTGCTGAAACTTGGCGCAGTGCGGCTGCGCTCAGCCGAGGACATCGATACTGCCCTCAAATCGGCCCGGCCTGGCGATGTGCTGGCGCTGCAGTATCGCCGTTTTGACCGCGAACACACTGTGAATATCACAGTCGCAGCAGATCCTACGCTGAAACTGAGCCCGGACAGCAAAGCCAGCCGCGCCAGCATCAAACGCCGCGACGCCTGGTTAGGGGCGAAAAAATAGCAACGTTGTTTCATCGCAGACAACAAAAAAGGCCGGTTTGCTACCGGCCTTTTTGCCAAGCGCTTTTTATCGCGGGTATTGTGCTGGTTGTTTCGGTCAGACGACGCTCGCCACGACCTGATAAATGCCGTGTAACATCAGATAAAACAGTGCCAGCAAAGTAGTATTCAGGCCGTATTTCACCACTTTGTATAAACGAGGTTTGGTTTTTTTCATCGTTTTGCCCTGACCGAGCAAAGGCGAGACTTTGGCAAACAAAGCACTGGCTTTACCGACTTTATCTTCAGCGGTATTTGGCACTACAGTGGTCCGCACCAGAAAACCATAAAAGAAATTAAACAGCCGGCCCGGCCAG
>CAMLNG010000277.1 GCA_946481195.1 uncultured Chromatiaceae bacterium | reverse complement strand
GCCATCACAGTGCTGTTGGTGTATGTGGTGCTTGGCATCAGCATTATTGGCATCAGCCTGATGCCGCTGCTGTGGTTCGTGACCGTTGTGTTGTATGTGCTGGCAGCGAAAAGCGCCACCGAAGGCCAGATCTTCCGCTTCCCGCTGACCTGGCGTTTGTTGCAATGATGCTTCAGGGTTTGGCGTACAACCACAACACGGCCTGGCGGAACTCAGCCGCCCAGGCTGCTTCGTTATGCTCCGCATCAGCTGACAGGCTGAACTGGCGTTGTCCCGCACTTGCCGGCAGCTTGTCAACCGCCTCATAGACCTGCTGCGCTTGCGTTGCCATCTCGCCGCCTTCACTGCCGCCGACATAAAAATACCAGCGGGCATTAGCCGGCACCGGGCTTTGCTGATAGCGGTCTACTTGCTCGGCGGTGATCCAGTAAGATGGTGAAAAAATACCGATTTTGCTGAAAGTGTCTGCGGCTTCCAGCGCGGCAAAATGACTAAATAATCCCCCCATAGAACTACCCATAATGCCGGTATTCGCCGCATCCGGCAGCGTGCGGTAATGGCTGTCGATATAAGGTTTCACCACATCGCGCACCAAGGCCAAATAAGCGTTGGCTTCGGATTTGCCATATTCGGCATGGTCCAGCGGATTGAGCTCTGTCATGCGGTGCTCGCCACCGTTGTCGATGCCAACCACTATTAATTCGAGTTTCCCCTCCCCCGCCAGCTGATTCAGGATCTCATCGACCTGCCATTCGCCGGCGTAGGCAGTGCTTTTATCAAACAAATTCTGGCCATCGTGCATATAAAGCACCGGGTAGCGTGCGGTGCTGTTGGCATAATCCGGTGGCAGATAAAGCCGGACAGTCCGTTGCCGGTTCAGGCCGGGCATAGTGAAAGGCTGGGTCAGCACAGTGACATTGGCGGCCGCACTGGGCGAGCGATCCGGCTCTGGTGTACAGCTGGCGCAAACCAGCAATACAGCGATGAGATAAAACGGGTTTTTCATGGCGAATGCCTGCTGCGGAAAGATACAACCAGCCTACCGCAGCAGTGTAAAATTCACCAGTCAGATCAGAAGCGGTAACCCAGGCTTAAACGGAAGGTGTCCGCCTGAAGCTGGTCTTTTTTAAATAAATGAATCACTTCTGCCCGGCCAAACCAACGCTCGTTAAAGTTCTGCTCCAGACCCAGCCCCAACAGGGCGTGCAGCTGATTGTCATCTGCGGAGGTTGTTTTGTTATTGACGGTGATATGGGCCTGATGGTTCAGCTGACTGGCGCCGGCGCGATAAAACAGCTGTACCCCATTGCTGAGGTTGGTTTTCCCCAATACCGCCAGCGTCACTGCCGTGGTGTCTAACCCAACAGTGATACCGCCTTCGCTTTCTTCTTTGTCAAACAGCTGTTCAGCGGTCAGTTCAGCACTCCACTGCTGATCGATGACATAACCCAGACCCAACTGATAACCGCTGTCACTCAGGTCAAAAGGCTCACCAGTGCGGCTATATTGCAGACCCGCAGTGCTGTAAAAATCAGTTGCAGCTAAGGCCTGACCTGTGGCTCCAGCCAACAAGATTGCGGCAATTAACATCTTTTGCATAAAAACTTCCTTTTAGGGGACAAAAATCGGCGGCAACCAGACCCTAAAAACGACAACCAGAACAAGTTGTTGCAGCGTCATCCAGCCCGAACAACCGAATATCCGCACTTTTAACCGAAATTCACATTTATCTGCAGTAGCGCCCAGCCGTTTGGCATGCTGTATTCAACAAATACCCGGTAGAACCGAAGGAGTGAACCATGAATGAAGTGATGCAAGCTTTTCAAAACGCCAGCCCGATGTTTTGGGCCACGATAATTCCACTGGTATTGTTTATCTGGTTTTTGCCGGTGATCCTGGCGGCATTTTTTAACCGGCCACACCTGAAATACATCGCTATTGCTGCGGTGCCGGCTGGCATGTCGTTTATTGCCTGGGGCGCGTTGTTGGTCTGGGCCTGCAGCGGCAAAGTTACCGGCCGTTTTGCGCAAAAGTTTAATGACCTGCCGAAGTCACCACAGTAAGCATTTCAGTAAAACAAAAAGGGCGCTATCCAGCGCCCTTCTTGTTTTCCCCTGAGTCTCAACTGACTTTAAATTTGCCGACCAGACCAAACAGCATCTGCGCCAACGAGCTGATTTCATTGGACAACTGGTCGTTCTTTTTCGCCACTTCACCGGCCGCCAGCGCCTGATCATTCAGCGCATACAGATTTTTGCTGATTTCTTCCGACACTGTGGTTTGCTGCTCTGTCGCCGCAGCGGTGCGGACCGCCATATCATTCACCTGCAAACTGGACTGCATAATGTCCTGGAACACCTGCGCGGCCTGAGCAAAATTGCCGACCGTCAGGTCCGCATTGCCTTTGCCGCTGCCGATAGCCTGCCGCGATTCAGTCACCCGCAGATGCAACTGTTCAATCATCTGCTGAATATGATTAGTGCTTTGTTGCGTGCGGGAGGCCAGCGTACGCACTTCATCGGCCACCACGGCAAAGCCGCGACCATGTTCACCGGCCCGCGCCGCTTCAATCGCCGCATTCAGTGCCAATAAGTTGGTCTGATCGGCAATGCTGCGGATAACTTCCAGCACCGAAGAAATGGTCGAAGAGCTTTGCTCCAGCTCTTCCGCAGCGCCGAGCGCCTGATCCACGTCCCGGGTTAAGTTCTGCATGCTGCTGTTGACCACTTTGACCACTTCGAGGCCCTGGCCGGCGCTGCGTTTGGCCTGTTCTGACACCTGCGCCGTGTCGGTTGCCACCTGCGCCATTTCTTTATTCGCCATCGCCATTTCGTGCACAGCGCTGACGATAGAATCGGATGCCATATTCAGCGACTGGGTGATAGCACTGGTGCGGTCTGCCGATTCTGACAAATGGCCGGTTAACTGACTGAGCTGATTGGCCTGGCGCAAAATCGCCGCGATCATTTCGCATTGTTTACTGATAAAGTTATTGAATTCATTGGCTAAATCAGCCACTTCGTCTTTGGTGTCTATGTGCAGGCGGGCAGTTAAATCACCATCGCCATTGGCAATATCACTTAGCCGGGCAGATAAAGTGCGGATTTGTTCGGCCAGCTTTTTCGGCCCCTGATAGCTGAACCAGCCGGCAATGATCAGCAACAAAAACGACAGGCCATAGACCCAGAGTTTGGTGGTCGCGATGCTGCTGCTGAGCTCCGCTTGTTCCTGCTCGGAGCGCGCCAAAGCCGCTTCTCCGGCTTTATCTAACACATCACGCAATGCAGCAAACTCAGTTTGCTCCTGCGCCGCCAATGCGTCTTTTTGTGCAGCATCCTGATTGTCGAGCAAGGTCACGGCGCTTTGTTGCCAGCGACTGAACTGCGCATCAAAGCCGGAAAACCGGCCGGTGACATCCGGGTAGGCTTTGAGCAGGGCTAAATATTGGTCAAAGCGCTCTTTGACCTGGGCCGCATTATCATCAAAGTCTTTGCGCTCGGCGGCAGGATCACCGGTACCGGCCAGCAAATGAGTGGTTGCGAGCTTGGCCTGATAAGCATCACGGTCGGCATTTAACACTAACGAAATAGCTTTTAAGAAATTTTCCGCCTGCACTTCCAGTGCTCTGTGTTGCATGGAAATTAAGCTGCTGAACATCAACATCACAGTGAGCAGGCTGACGCCTAACATCACCACCGGGATACTGCTTTTTACTCTGATACTTTGCCAGTTCATCTTGCTTGCCTCTGTCCTGAAAATTGCGGGAAAACACGCCGTTGGGTGTTTTACTTATAAGGTACAAACAGTATGGTCGCCGATATAGGATTCTGCCAAATCTACTCCCAAATCAGTCAGATGCGATATGATGCGCTTTTGTATCTGCCACAGCCAAATTACGGAGAGCGCGCAGGTGAGAACAGCAGCCAATTCCGCCACGCTCGGTGACCTGAACGCCAGATTATTGCTGGGTGCGGTGCGCCGGCGGGGTCAGGTATCCAGGCCGGAACTGGCCAGTGAACTGGGGCTGTCGCTGCAGGCAGTAACGCGGATAGTCGCCGGCTTGTGCCGCGACGGACTGCTGCAAAGTTGCGGTAAAAAAACCTTAGGCGTGGGCCAACCCACCCGGTTTTATCAGCTGGTACCGGACGCGGTATTCAGCATCGGTATTCAATTACAACGCACCCGGCTGCAACTGGTGCTGACCGATTTCTGTGGCAATATTCTCATCCGCCAACACTGCCCGTTCGACAACTGGTCACCACAACAGGTCCAGGCTGCGCTCAGGCAACAAAGCCGGCAGTTATTGACGCAATTATCCGCATTACAGCAGGAACGGCTCTGTGGTATTGGTCTCGCCATGCCCTGGTTTGCCGGCAACAGTCAGTTTGCCGCGCGTTTATATCCGCAGCTGGACGAATGCGCGCTGCAGCAGTTGCAGCAGGCATGGCAAGATGTTGATTTAGCTGCTGATTTACAGCAAGAGCTACAAATCGACGTCTATCCGGAAAACGACGGCTCGGCCGCCGCCGCAGCAGAGTTATGGCTAGGCAAACCAGCCGCAACAGATTTTGTGTATTTGTATCTGGACCAGCTGCCGGCCGGCGGCTTAGTGCTAAACGGCCAGCTCTGGCGCGGCCGGCATGGCAATGCGGCACACCTGGCGGTACTGCCGGTGCTTGATGGCAAGTTGTTGCTGCAACAACCGGACGCCCTGAATATCAGCAGAAGCCTGCAGGCTGCGATCGCACTATTGGATATCCCGCTGGTCATTATCGACAGCAGCAAAGACCGGGACCTCAGCCTATTGCTGACAGAGATCCGGCAGCAGCTGGCACAGTGGCCGGCGCTGGGCTTGCTGGCGCCACAGCTGCAACAAGGCAGCCTCGGTAGCGACGCCATGCTGCTCGGCGCCGCCATGCTGCCGCTGTATCAAGCCTATGCGGCCGATCGCACTGTTTTGTAACCTTTAAGCCCGGCCGCTTGTTAAGCCTGAGCCGGCTGACTTACGCCACTCTTGTGCCGCCGAAACCGGCTTAACATCAGATACACCGCAGGCGTGCTGTACAGCGTAAACAGCTGGCTCAGCAATAAACCACCGACGATGCTGATGCCCAGTGGCTGCCGCAGTTCTGAGCCTTCGCCCATGCCAAGCAGCAGCGGCACTGCACCCAGCATCGCCGCGCAGTTAGTCATCAGAATAGGTCGCAGCCGCTGCTGACCGGCCAGCACTATGGCTTCAAGCGGTGACAAACCCTGCTGGCGCTCTGCTGCTAAGGCAAAATCGACCAGCAAAATAGCGTTTTTCATCACAATGCCAATCAGCAGGAATAAACCAAGCTGCGCAATCAGGTTCAGTGGTGTGTCAGTAAAATATAGCGCCAGCAAAGCGCCAAGTGCGGTACAGGGCAAAGTCGACAAAATCACCAGTGGCTGCAACGTGCTTTCG
>CAMLNG010000276.1 GCA_946481195.1 uncultured Chromatiaceae bacterium | reverse complement strand
GCAGTGTCGATATCGCCGATTATTATGATGAACAAGGCCAGCTGCACGCGCTGCTGTGGGCTGATAAAGCCAGCAATATCGCCTTGTGCGGCAAAGGCCGCGTCGATGGCCAGGGCCGGCAGCTGGCCAATAATATCAGTGATTTACATCACTCAGGCCAGCGCATAGAACCGGATTTTAACCTGTGGCGCAACCGCTCCAATCACAGACCCCAAGTCATCGCTTTTACCCATTGTGACCAGATCCGCATTTATGACCTGACCATCGCCAACAGCGCCGCTTGGGTGCAGCATTATGGCGCCTGTACCGACCTGGTCATCGACCAAATCCGTGTCGACAGCGACTGCTACTGGAATAACGACGGCATCGACATCAACGACTGCCGTAAAGTGCGTATCAGCTACTGTTTTATCAATGCGGCGGACGATGCGATTTGCCTGAAATCCACCAAAGGTTTGTACAACGAAGATATTGAGATCCGCGACTGCATGGTGCGCTCATCGGCCAATGGCGTTAAGTTTGGCACTGAGTCACAAGGTGGTTTTCGCCGCGTCAAAATCAGCAACATCGTGGTGTTTGACACTTACCGCGCCGCAGTGGCGCTGGAAAGCGTCGACGGTGCTTTTTTAGAAGATGTCGAAGTGGACGGCATCGACGCGCAGCATGTTGGCTGTGCACTCTTTATCCGCCTCGGCCAGCGCAATATGGGCGTGGCGCCCGACAAAGCGGTTGGCACTTTGCGCAATGTGCGTTTTCGTAACCTCAAAGCCGATATCGCCTTTGGCCCGGCCGATTTGGCCTACCAGGTACGGGGGCCTTTATTAAACGCGCTGCATAACCCCATTCCTGCTTCTATCACCGGCTTGCCGGATGCCAAAGTGCGCGATGTGGTGCTGGAGAACATCGACATCAGCTACCCGGGCCGCGCCAACAGCGGCATGGCGTACCGGCCTTATCATCAGCTGCATCTGGTACCGCAGGAGCGCGCGGCTTATCCGGAATACAGCATGTTTGGCGAGCTGCCGGCTTATGCTTTGTTTGTGCGCCATGTCGATGGTTTGCAGGTGAAAAATTTAATAGTCCGCTGCCGCGATACGGATTTTCGCCCGGCGCTGGTGCTGGATGATGTGCAAAGGCTGCAGCTGCAGCAGGTGTATGTCGCCGGCAGACAACGACCGCAACTGGTGCTGCAAAAGGTGGATAAACCGCTGTTGCTGGCGCTTCACAGTGACAGCGCGACTGGAGCTATTGAAGCACTCAGTACTAACAATGGCGGCATAGTGCAGGTCAATGCGCTGGCGCCTTATTTTGATACTGCCGCCGGGCCGGATAAAAACAGTACTTTGCAGTTTGCGCCTGGGAATAAAGCATGAAAAACAAGTATTTATTAAAACCGCTTTGCCTGTTCATCGCTTTGTTACTGACTGGCTGTGCACAGCAACAAAGCCAGCAACAGGCGCCAGCTCAGCCAAAACGCTGGCTGGCCGGTGACCACCATATCCATACCCACTACAGTGTGAAGTGGGACAACAGCGTCTTTCCGCCGAGGCCAATTATTGGCGGCGATGCCAAATATTCCATCCCGCTCAACGCCCAGATGGCAAGCCACTATGGTCTCGACTGGATAGTATTGACCGACCACGGTGGGCCGAACCGTGCCGAACTGGCATTAAAACATGCTTATCCGGAGCTATTAGCATCACGCCGTGCGCTGCCGCAAATTTTGCAGTTTCACGGTATGGAATTCGACGTGCCGGGCAATGCACCGGGCGGGCGGCACGCCAGTTTTATCATGCCGTACCGGCCTGACAGCGTGGTCAAAACAGCAAGTGGCAGCCGGCCGAATGAAGCCGAGCAACTGTTTGAGATAGAACGGATTTACAACGGCCGCCAAGGTGTGCCGCAGGGGCCGGAAAAAGCTGAAGATGCTTATATGCTCAAGGCACTTGAAGCGATGGCGAAGCTGCCAGACCCACCATTAGTGCTTGCCAATCACCCCGCGCGGCTCGCCAAAGGCTTCCGGCAGTATTTTAAAATTACGCCGAAACAATTACGCGACTGGCAGGACACAGCCCCCGGCGTAATGATCGGCATGACCGGCGCTGAAGGCCATCAGGCTGCTACTTTAAACGCCGACGGCGGCCTAAAACCAGACGGCATCCGTGGCGAATACCCGGACCATCCGACCTACGGCGGATATGATCAGATGACCGCGCGTTTAGGTGGAGTCTGGGACAGTTTATTAAGTGAAGGCCGCCGGTTTTGGGTGACAGGGGTTTCCGACAGCCATGGCCATTACACCGACGGCTGGGCCGATTTCTGGCCAGGCCAATACGCCAAAACTTATGTGCTCGCCGACAAAAACTACGACGCCATTTTTGCCGCACTGAAAAGCGGCCAGATCTTTGTCACCACCGGCGATTTAATCGACGAGCTTGATCTGAGTGTGCAAGAGCAGGGCGCAGGCAGCGCGAAAGCTGCTAATACCGCGTTAACCGCCAGAGCCGGCGAAAGTCTAAAGGTCAAAGCCGGTAGCGACGTGAAGATCCAAATCCGCTTTCGCGTACCGGCTGCATTAAATGGCAATAACGAACGGCCACAAGTCGCCCGGCTGGATGTCATTGGCGGCCAAATCAGTGGCGCAGCGCCTGATCGCAACAGCGACGAAGCACCACAAACTAGGGTTCTGCAACGCTTTGAGCAAAGCGCATTTGGCAAAGTCTCAAGCGACAGCAACGGCGTGGTGTATCAGCTCAGTTATCAGCTTAAAAACCTGCAACACAGCCAATACATCCGCCTGCGCGGCACCAATCAGCGCGACGAGCTTGAACCTAACGCCGACACCAAAGGCGAAAACCCCTGGAGCGATTTGTGGTTTTACAGCAACCCGGTGTTTATCGAGGTGCAATCGGGGCAACCGTAGGGTGGACAGATCGAAGCGACATCGACCAATACAGTTACACCACCAAATTCAGCAGTATGCGAAGTAAACCGCAGCCTGGGTTTTCGCGGCATTCCTTCGCAATGGAGCCAGTACCGGCTGTTTGGCCTTTTTGGCAAACGCGCGGTGCAAACAATCTGATGCATCACATCAGCCATTAAAAAAGCCAAAACATGGAGAAGGAAATGCGCAAGAACTACACCCTGGCCGGCGCGCTGCTGGCTGCGACACTCGCCTGCCCGCAGACACTGGCCGCGGAAGGTACTTTCAGTACACTGAGTTATAACGTCGCTGGTTTGCTGGAGTTATTTTCCAGCGCCGAAAGCGACCGCCAGGCGGCGACTGAAGTCATCAGCTGCTACGTCAATGCTTATGACGTGGTCAATGTGCAGGAAGATTTTAACTATCATGCCGCGCTCTATGACACCTGCAACAACCACCCGTATCGTTCCGCTACCACCGGCGGCATGGGCGTTGGCAGCGGCCTGAACAGCATGAGCCATCTGCCGTTTAGCGGCATCAAAAGGGTGAAATGGAATCACTGCAACGGTGTGGATTGCCTGACCCCCAAAGGTTTTACGCTGATTCAGGTGCGTGTTGCCGAAGGGGTTTATGTCGATATCTATAACCTGCATACTCAGGCCCAGGTCGAAACCGCTGATTTAACGGCGCGGCGTAACAATATTCTGCAGTTGATGCAATATATCAACAGTCAGTCAGTGGGCAACGCGGTAATTGTGATGGGCGACACCAATACCCGTTACACCCGCGACGGCGACAATATCCGCGAACTGCTGAACGCCGGTTTTAAAGATGCCTGGATTGAACTGTACCGGCCAGGAGACGTGCCGGCGCAAGGTGCAGCAGCTTTGGTTTGTGACCCGCAAATCAGCAGTGCCAGCTGCGAAATCGTCGACAAAGTACATTATCGCAGCAATGGTTATGTCAATCTGCAGGCGCTTGACTATCAGGTGCGGCAGGATGACCTGATGCCAAACGGCCAGAAGCTGTCGGACCATCCGCCGGTGTCGGCATTGTGGCGCTATCAGACGCCAGTCAATCGTAAAATGAGTGACCAATTCGGTGGCGACGGTGGCATTTCATTTAATAACGTCAGTCAGTTACCTGCAAGCCCGCTCGTCAGCCAACTGCGCATCCGCGCCGGCAGCCGGGTAGACCAGCTGGGGTTTAGCCTGCAAAGCGGCCAGAGCTTTAACCACGGTGGCAGCGGCGGCACTTTAGCGACGCTGAACCTCAACAGTGGCGAATACGTCACAGCGTTGACCGTCTGCCAGGGCCAGCGCAACGGCAGCAACCGTATCTTCTACGCCAGCTTCAGTACCAGCCAGAACCGCAGCCTCAGCGGCGGCAGTCAGACCGGCAGCTGCACCACCTTCAGCGCCCCCGCTAACTGGCAAATCAGCGGCCTGCATGGCCGCGCTGAAACCGAGCTGGATAAAATCGGCGTGATTTACAGCCCTAGGTAGAGGAGGAGTATCAGCAAATTGGGGGCAGGTCTGCTACTAATCTCTCTCATCTTATGTTGTAGGTACGAGCGAGCGTAAGCGTCGCCGTACACTATCAGATGCCTATGTTTTTAAGAGGTTTGTTCGGCGAATTGTTGCTATTAAAGTAGATCGTCAACCATAAAAAAAGCCCTGGCAGGTTGCCGGGGCTTTTTAACATACTGTGCTTGGAAACATCAGACAGATTGGCTGCGCTGACGTGAGCGCAGACCACCTGCGATCAGCAGAGCTGCCAGACCGAACATTGACAGAGTACCAGGTGTTGACACAGCTGCAGTCCGATCTGAGAAGGATGCCGTGAATGAGGCATCACCAAAATTACCTAAAAAGTTGTCCCAGTTCATTGACGTCAGATCTGAGAAATTAGAGTTATTAAAGAACACAAAAGCGCCACCGGCGTAGGTCGCCGTATTCGAGATGACTCCCATCGACGTAGTGGTATTGCCATTGGCACCAAACGCCGAAGTGCTGAGGAAGGCGACATATTGCTGGCCGATTGTTAAGTTCACGCCGCCCGTGTTAAAGACGAACTGGGTAAAGCCACCCTGGCCGGTCGGAATCATGTTGGCAGCGCTGCTGTACAGCATTGGGCCAGTGGCTTTCAGACCGTCCCATTGCGCAATGTAAGCAGCGAATGAAGTGTTACTAGACGCGACATTTCTGAGATAAAAAGAAAAACTGTCAATTTTGCTGCCAAGCGCCGCAGTGGCCGTGAACGTCTGGCCATAGGTTGACGTTTGTGGTTCACCAAAAGGGGCAATGGTTGGTTGGCCGGCACTGTTCCAGGCTGAGTGAAAGAAAAATCGCTTTTTTCATGACGTGGCTCCTAAGCTGTATCCGCAGAGCCGGAGCATATTTAATGCCACTATATTAGTATGTTGATCTATAAGAGGATTCAAATATTCTTGGGTAGAGTTTTCGATAAAGTGTAAAGAAAATAGACGTTATAGTCAGGAATTAAAACACAGTCTTGTCTGTTGTAGCA
>CAMLNG010000275.1 GCA_946481195.1 uncultured Chromatiaceae bacterium | reverse complement strand
ATTTCAATCCGGGCTTGTGCTGCATGCCAATGTGGATGTTGTGCTCAAACCCGAACTCAGCATCCGCAATACAGATTTAATTTATCGTCTGATGTTGGATACGCCGACGCTGAATAATCAGTCGATTAGTGCGGGACGTTTTAAAACATCAGGCCGGGCTGAGCTGCGGGTGGGGGCTACCAGCTTGTTTGCAGCAAGCTTTTATGAAAACTGTGACATCGACTGTGCTTTTGCTGCGCCGCAGCAAATTTATACCAATGTGCTGCCGGATAATGCTGTTGTACAAATTTCCCGCAATTATTTATCGCAGGACTTGTCCGGTGATGCACAGGGCTTAGTACTGGACAGCCAATTTTCACCTGTGACGGCAACAGAAACGCGACGCATCAACCTGACTGACCAATCCAGGCTGGATGTCAGATACAAGGCCAGCACATTACAACCGATGACGCTGGAGCTGGATTCAGACAGAGTGGGTCCATTGACTCAACCTGGCAACCTGCGGCTTTATCATCACGCGACTGCAGGTATGGCCGATAAAACTGATCTGCACCGGGTCCGCTTATTGGCCGATAAATATGGGGCTATGAACTTTGACTCTGGTTACTGGCAGCTTAGTGCTGCAGGCTTGCTGGAACGCTTCAATTGTCCGGAGCTGGAAAGCTGCTGGGGCTCTCCCCAATACAATAACCTGATTAAATTCAGCAGCTCAGCGGAAACAGACCTGTCATTTGACAGCAGCTTACGTTATTGGAGCTCCGCACTGATCCGTACGCCCGAATATATTGGTTATAAAACCGAAGGTGCCATGTTTATGGACAGGCGGCAAAATCTGATCGCGCCGGAATATTTTGGTTATCCGGTTACGCTGACTTGCCCGGATCAGTTTATGAAGGTCCGTACTAGTATACAAAGCAAGTCGTCTTCGGTAGACGGTTTGCCCGAAACGCGTTGGTATAATTATGTCGATAAACAGTGCAGCAAAGTTCAAATCGATCTCGGGTATGGGCTGGTCGATCCGGCACTGAACGGCACAGTGGAAGCAGAGTTACGCAGCACGAACTTGCTGACGCCCTTCTGGCGCGGGCTGCGGTTGTTCAACCGTTCCGGCGAGGCAGAGATCATCAGCCGTATTCAGAATCAAATGCAGCTTGAACTGGTTGCCGGACAACTGGATGTCAAAGAATTCCGCATCGAGCTGCGGGCGCAGGGTGATAACTGGCAACAACTGTACAGCAGCAACAAAATTGGCCTGCATCAAATCACCATTCCGCAGCGCCAGGGCGATCAGCCCATGGACTTACGGCTGAGTATGTTCCTGCAGGATGGCAGTTTTGTAATTAACACCATTCCGCAGGCATTCCGGTTAGGTGCCAGTGCCGGTGGTGACAATGATGTCGATAGTGATGGAATTTCAAACAGCGATGACAAAGATAATGACAACGACGGCGTGCCAGATGTCAACGACGCCTTTCCATATGATCCTAACCGTGGCGTCGATACCGACAACGATGGCATTGATAACAGCTTAGATCCGGATGATGACAACGACGGTTCTCCGGATGTAGTTGATGCCTTCCCATTAGATGCCAAAGAGTGGCTGGACACTGACAAAGACGGCATCGGCAATAATGCCGACCCGGATGATGACAACGACGGTACGCCTGATGTGAATGATGCCTTCCCGTTGGATCCAAAGGAGACCACAGACACTGACAAAGACGGCATCGGCAATAATGCCGACCCGGATGATGACAACGACGGCACGCCCGATGTCAGCGACGCTTTCCCGTTGGATCCAAAAGAGACCACAGACACCGACAAAGACGGCATCGGCAATAATGCCGACCCGGATGATGACAACGATGGCGTGGCTGACAGCAGTGATAAATATCCGCTGGATGCCAGCCGCAGCAGCGATACTGTGACGCCGAATACCGGCAGCTCAGGTTCTGGTGGCGGTGGCGGGGCCGGTTTAGGTGGGCTGTTGCTCGCATTACCGCTGTTGGCGTGGCGCCGGCGCCGCAGTCAGATAACTGACCAAGCGGCCTGATTTGAACTTAACATGAAATTTGAGCCAATAAAAAAGCGCCTGATGGCGCTTTTTTATTGGCAGAAATAGCTCAACAACTTGAGCTATTTTGTCGAGAGCCGAACCAGATTATCCACAATCACTGCGCTGGCAATACCGACATTTAAACTCTCGGCCTGACCAAAAGCCGGGATCGTAATGCGGCGGTTGATATGGGCGGCGATTGCGTCACTGATACCGTTGGCTTCATTGCCAAGCACGATAAAACCGCCGGGTTTGGTTAAAGCCAGCTGATGCACCGAATCGCCGTCTAAAAAAGCGCCGTACACCGGTTGCTGTGCCTCGCTCAGCACTGGTGCTAAGTCACCGTAATGCAGTTTGACGCGTAAAAACGAGCCTTTGGCACTGGCGATCACTTTGGGATTAAAAGCATCGACGGTATCGGCGGAGCAGAGGATATGGCGGATACCATACCAGTCGGCGATGCGGATAATAGTACCGAGATTGCCGGGGTCATTGACGTTATCCAGCACCAGCGTCCATTCACCGGCGGTTTCGGCAAAAGGGGCATACTGCGGAATAGCCACTACAGCCAAAGCTGCATTGTTACTGGTAAAAGTGCCAACCTGCTCCAGTTCGCTTGCGGAGCAGGGATGGCTCATTTCGGCGGCGTAGGCGGTTTCAGGATAACGGTCAAAAAAATCTGCAGTGCCAAACAAGGCTTTGACCGGCCAGTGCGCGGCTAATACTTCCAGTACTGCTTTTTCGCCTTCGACAAAAAACAGCTGTTCTGCTTTTCGAAACTTCTTTAAATGCAGTGACTTAATCAGTTTTGACCACTTCTGGCTAATCATAAAAAACCTTGTGTATGCACGGGACTTTGATTCCCGGACTATTTATTCATGGAGCTGTTTATTCGCGAAATTGATATTTCAGTTCGCCGCCGACATAAGTCGCCAGAACTTTGGTCTGCCACAGTTGCTCCGGCGCGACTTTCACTATGTCGCGATCGACCAGAATAAAGTCGGCCCACATGCCGGGCGCGAGGCTACCCATCGCCTGGTCCTGGAAAGCACCATAAGCGGCATCGACGGTAAAGCTGCGCAGTGCTTCGACCAGCGTCAGTTTTTGCTCTGGCAGCCAGCCACCAGCCGGCTGATTCTGCTGGTCCTGCCGCGTGACTGCGGCATGAATACCAAAAAACGGATTGGCCAGTTCCACCGGATAATCCGAACCACCAACAATGCGGTTACCGTCATCGACCAGCGAGCGCCAGGCATAAGCGCCGCGCAGCCGCGCCACACCTAAACGATCACCGGCCATGTTTTTATCCGAAGTAGCATGAGTCGGTTGCATCGACGGCAACACATGCAAAGCGGCAAAACGCGGCAAATCTTTTGGCGCGACGATTTGCGCATGTTCTATGCGGTGACGACCAGTCTTACGCTGCGCTTCAGTCTGCAGGCTTTCAAAGCGGTCTAATGCCAGCTGGTTGGCATAATCGCCGATGGCGTGCACGTTGGCCTGAAATCCGGCGTCTATGGTCAGTTTCATCACGGCGGTGAGTTTATCCGGCTGAGTGACTAACAAACCTTTTTCTTTCGGTTTATCGCTGTAGGGCGCCAGCAACGCAGCCCCACGGCTACCAAGCGCACCATCGCCATAAATTTTCACCGAACGCACATCGAGGAAGTCGAGCGGGTCGTCAACCGGGCCGGCTTTTAACCAGGCTTCCAGCGCCGGATCTGTTGCTGACAACATCGGATAGAGCCGCAGCGGTAACTGTTTAGCCTGGCGTAATTGCTGGTAAGTGGCGAGATTCGCTGCATCAATACCGGCGTCATGGGTGCTGGTGATACCCAGCGACAACAGGTGGTTAAATGCCGCGTTTAGCGCACTGACGCGCTCGGCTTCATTGATGGCCGGAATTTGTTTTTCCAGCATCAGCATGGCGTTGTCGATCAGCACGCCGGTGGGTTCGCCGTTAGCGTCGCGCACAATCTGGCCGCCAGGCGGGTCTATGCTGTCTTTGCTGATGCCGGCCAGTTGTAGCGCTTTGCTGTTGGCCCAGCCGGCGTGGCCGTCGACGCGACTGAGCCAGACCGGTTTGTCTTTAATCACTTCATCTAATAAATGTTTGCCGGGGAATTGCTGACTGGGCCATAACACCTGGTTCCAGCCGCGACCTAAAATCCACTGCGCCTGCGGATTGGCTTTGGCAAACGCAGCAGTTTTTGTGACAGCCTGCGCTTCGGAGCTGCTTTCGCGTAAATCGACCTGACTGAGATTCTGACCAAGGCCCAGCACATGACCATGACCGTCAATCAGGCCTGGCAATAAGGTGCGGCCCATGCCGTCGATTTTGCTGGCTTCAGGAAAGTCTTTGGCAATGCCCTGACCGCGTGCCAGCACTTTGCCGGTGGCGTCGTCAAACACCAGTTCAGAAAACGACAGCAGCTGGCGTTGGTCGTCAAAACCATAACCTTTGATATTGCTGATAAGCACAGGTGCGGCGTGCGCCGACAGGGTGAAACAGCCGGAAATCAACAAGGCCAGCAGGGATTGCCGGCGGGACAGACGAGACATCGCAAACTCCGTGTACGTGGGCTTTTGCGCCTCGCCGGCAGAGCGGGCAAACAGCGCAAAAGACAAACCTGGGTCTGGGCGTCAGCGGCGGTTTTTCTTGGTGCGGCGCGCCCGTTCTTTATCACGCTCCGCTTTTTCTTTGGCTTTGCGGGCTTCCTCTAACTTAGCATTGGTGACTTCTGCTGTCACCATTTCAGGGGTTTCCAGCGTGATAGGGCCAAACAGGCCGGCGCGTAACTCATTGATCAGAATAGCGCCCGCTTTGGTCACGTCGACCACACCACCTTTGGCCATACAACCGCGTTTGGCGCCGATGGCGTCGAGCAATGCCAAATCATTTTCCGGTTTTTCTTTTAACTGATAGCGGCCCAGCACCTGGTCGGCATAATGTTCCAGCAGGTATTCGGCGGCGAACAGCGCGATATCACCATAATCAAATGCGGTTTCTTTAATGGCGCCGGTGATAGCGAGGCGATAACCGCAGCTGGCCGGGCTGAGTTTGGGCCAGAGGAAACCCGGGGTGTCGGTTAAGATCACACCGTTGTCGAGTTTAATCCGTTGCTGTGATTTGGTGACACCGGCTTCGTTGCCGGTTTTGGCGATCACCCGGCCGGCTAAAGTGTTGATTAAGGTCGATTTTCCGACGTTCGGAATACCCATAATCATCGCGCGTGGGCCACGTACGTCGAAGTTGCGGTCTGGTAATAAGGTGGTGCAGAGGTCGAGCAAAGCGCGGATTTGTGCCGGGTCCTGCTGGCTGATTGGAATGGCTTTAACGCCGGCTTCCTGCTCAAAATGCGCCTGCCAGATGGCGGTGACGGCCGGATCGGCCAAATC
>CAMLNG010000274.1 GCA_946481195.1 uncultured Chromatiaceae bacterium | reverse complement strand
CGGTGCCCCGATCTTCGTGTAACCAGCTGTTATTTGCTTTAATCTTGAGATTATGTGCACTGGCCGGTGATAACCTGGCTTCTGCTTCCAGATAGCCATCAGTAAAGTTGTCCTCGCTGCTGTCAAAATAAACGGCGTTTTTAAGCGCTGCATTGAAGCCATAACTGTTAGCACCGTCAACCAGATTGGCTTTGAGCGTGGGCGCCAGTGTTGAGATCCAGCTGGAAATAGTTGCGTTTTTATCACGCACGACGTTGTCATCGTGTTTTAATTCCGCTTGCAGCGAAGGGATAAAATCGATGCCGGATTCTGTCCGGATCACCCCCTCCTGTTCTTGCGCTACCGCCAGATTTGTCAAAAGCATCAGTGCGACACAACTGAACTGAAATCCCTTCACCCGATACCCAACCTGATTAATACACATGCTGTCCACTAAATCCCTTAAATACAGTTTTGAAGATTATCTTGATATCAAACCACAACGACCAGTTCCGGATGTAATACAAATCATACTCCACCCGTTTCTCCATCTTGTCTAATGTGTCTGTTTCACCGCGCCAACCATTAATCTGTGCCCAGCCAGTAATGCCGGGCTTTACTTTATGCCGGAGCATATAAAATAAAACCTGACTGCGGTACTGCTCATTGTGTGCCACCGCGTGAGGCCTTGGCCCGACGACCGACATCTGGCCAAGCAAGACATTAAAAAACTGCGGTAATTCGTCCAGCGAGGTACGCCGCAGCACAGCACCCAATGTCGTCACGCGGGGATCGTTGCGGCTTGCCTGCACTACCGTATCAGAATTCTCCTGTACTTTCATGGTGCGGAACTTGAAGACGCCAATCTTTTTACCATCCAGGCCATAGCGGTCCTGGACAAAAAATACCGGACCTTTGGAGGTTAGTTTGACGGCAAGACTGATAAGTAACATCAACGGCGACAGTAACACCAAGGCACAGAAGCTAAACAGAATATCAAAGGTGCGTTTCAGGTAGTTTTGGATACCATAATGCGGTGATTCAAACACCGAAATAGTATCAATTTCACCAACACTGCTCAGACGGCCATGCATCATATTCATCAGCAAAAAATCCGGCACTAAATAGACGTTGAGTGTGGTATCACCCAGTTGTTGCACTATTTCCTGGATCCTTTTGTCGGCCTGTAACGGCAGGGCAATATACAAACGCGAAATTGCACCGGATTGGGCCATAGCAACAGAATCAGCGACTTTGCCAATCAGCAGTTGCTGATGTTCAGCGGGAAAACGTTCCGGTTCACGATCATCGAAAAACCCGACACATGCAAAGCCGAGTTGCGGCTGGGTTTTAATTTCCTGGTACAACTGTAGGCCGCGCGGAGTTAAACCAACAATCGCCATACGCTGCAGATTAATCCCGTGTTGCAACTGAATTTTGCGAACGGTCCGGAACACCAGACGCCAACTCAGCATCAGTATTGCTGATGCACAATACCAAGCCACTACCACAACGCGGGAGAAGATTTCACTGACTTTAAACAGAAACAACATGATGTTCATACCGGCAAAGCACAACAACAATAACAGGCAAACCAGCCACATCATCTGACTAAACTGATTCAGCCGCCACGGCCGGTATAACTGCATTGCTTCCGCGATATAAGAGATACCGGCAACATGCGCCAGTAACAAGATCAGGTAATTTTTATCAAAAGACACCCCATATAACTGACAGCAAAGCAGTAACACAGCAATATAAATGGAGATGTCAAAAAAGCGGTGGATAAACGCGAAACCGTTACCGGCAGACTCAAAGTGGCTGGACTTTATCGGCACGCTATCTTCCATAAATGAATTGTTTCGAGACGGCTAAAATCGATTCTACCCCTGATATCAATAGCTTGCCAACTGAAACTTCCGGGCTTCGCCGGGCATGAGCTACGCGCTGACGCCAGGCGTTCTGCAGAAACCGGCAATGACTCAGGCGAAACAATGGTATGATCAAAATCCATCAACAACTATCACCGACGCCTTCTCCGGATGTTAAAATTTCCACTATCCGCCTTGCTGTGTTTGCTGCTGTTAACCAGCTGCAGCCAACAACCTGATAATCTGCCAACAGCTAACGCTAGTGACGTCGCTGCCGCAACACTTCCTGGTGAAATTGCTGAAACCTCAGCCCTGGTTTGTACGGGCGGTCAGCAATTTCTGACTATTAATGATTCCGGCAATCCAGCAGTCTTATACCGGTTAGACCAGCAAGGCCGGATAGTGCAGCGACTGGACATTGAAGCGCAAAACCAGGATTGGGAAGCGCTGACAATGCATCAGGGCAAACTTTGGATCGCCGATATCGGCAATAACACTGGCCAACGCACCGAACTTCAGCTTTATACCCTGCCGCTTCCGGCTCCGAGTGACACTACAATACCCGTCACCACGTATCGTCTGCGTTATCCCGGCCCCACGCCTAAAGCTCCTGCGCTGTATCAGCATGAATTTGACGCCGAAGCATTGGTCAGTACCGGCAGCGAGTTATTGTTATTCTCCAAAAACTGGCAGGGTGACACCAGTCGGGTCTATCAGGTTGACACCAGCCGAACCGCCAGTGAACTGCAGCAAGTTGGCACCACCAGTGTTTTACCCGGCCTCATTACTGATGTTGCTTATTCCGCCACTGCGCAGGTTTTTATCGTTGCTGGCTACCAGAACTTCCGCCAAAACCCATTGCCGTTGCTGCTCAGTGGCGACTTCGCACCTTTTCTGGCGATTTTGGACCGCCAGTATCAACTACTCAAAACAGTTCCTGTTGCGACAGGCGGTCAGGTAGAAGCGGTTTGTCTGGATACAGCTAATAACATCTGGTTATCGCAAGAGGGGTCTGCCCGGCATCCGGCACAAATGTGGCAATGGGGCAATTTAGCGACATTAATGACTGAAACAAATTGAATAATTTCACAAATATAAACATATTTTTCCGGGTAACATCCGGCTACAATCGCCTAAGATACAGGTGTTTCTGGCTCGGACGATACAAATGGAGAGCCTCTGTCAGATTTGTTTACAAACATGAATTGCTTCATTTTATTAGCATATACAAATCAACAGGTTACACAGCGTGGCATATTAATTGCCAAGGTGAATGAGTGAGATTTATGTTTTTCACAGGAGCGCCCGGAGTGAGCAAATTTATGTATAAAGCATTATTCGTAGTCGCAGCATTCGCCGCAGGTCATGCCAATGCAACTTTAGTCACCAACGGCAGCTTTGAAAGCAACCCGGACTCCGCAGTTGTGTTTGACGGTAACGCCAAAAAACAAACTATCAACTCTTTTAATGATTATGGCAGTTTAGGGAAAGGTTACAGCTGGGCTGTAACAGGTTCTCTGCCAGGCTGGGGGGTATTTTATGGCCCCGGCGTCGAAACACATTTCAACAATACATTAGGGTTTAATGCCCAGGACGGTAGCCGTTACCTGGAAATGGACACCCACTTCAATTACAACACACCCGGTAATAGCAACTCAGGCATCTTCCAGCAGTTGACAGGGCTTAAAGTCGGCGCCACTTATGAATTATCGTTTTGGTACCGCAGCCGTACGACAGTGGCGGACGATAATGGCTTAGGTGTTTACTGGCAGCCAAATGCCGGTTTGTTAAGCCAGGCAAATTACATCACTAAAGTGGATTACGACGCGCAAGCCGGTAACGATAAAGCCTGGACCCAGTACAAAGTCACGCTCGTTGCATCAGCAAACCAAATGGTGCTTGGCTTCGGCGGTTTAGGTAACGCCCTGTACAACAAAAATGCAGCAGCCAACGGCAACGGTAAAGGTGGTCTGTTAGACAATGTCAGCCTTGAATTTGTCTCAGCACCGGTATCAGCACCTGCCACAGCAGGCCTCTTTGGCCTCGCAGCTTTAGGTTTGTTGCTGCGCCGCCGCCGCGCTTAAAGGACTAACAACAAAAAAAGGAGCCAGCCGGCTCCTTTTTTGTTTGTAGCGTGCTGAACATAAATGCGGCGGCACCTGCTCCCCACTCTCTATACCTGCCTCTTCACCTATTTCCGCCTTACCTCATTCGCCAGACTTAGCAACGTGAACCAGACCGCCAGTGCCAGCAACAATCCAGAAATCGACATTTGGAAATCTTGCAGCGAAGCCGAGCGGTAACTCAGCGTGGACTGGAACCATTCGTCCGCCGCGTAAACACAACCGACCAGCAGAAAAAAACCACCCTGCAACAGGGGGCGGCGCCGGTACAATCGCTGTAGCCAGGCAAAACAGAGCGGTAATAAAAAACCTATCAACAGATGCATGTTTTTATCAGAGCCAAATAACCACTCAATCTGAGCGACTATTGGCTGGCTGGCGAGTAAATAACGGCTGGCCCAAATCAGTAGCAACATAAGCAACAACAACCACATGGTCACATCCAGCAGCTGTCGGCAGCGTCTTAGCCAGAGTCGCACTCCTGGCGCCGTCATACAAACCACCCCTGCGTTTGGCTGTTATTCATGATTTATATTGATTTACCAGTAACCACAAACGCGGTAAACGGCGGCCAACTATCGCTTTGGCATACAAAATTGGCCACAGCGGCCCGCCGTACTGACGGATAAAATAGAGCCATTCAGCGAGCGGCGGACATTTCGTTGGTTTGGCCATCCAGCCAACCCGCACCGCCAGTGGCACTGTAGTATCTTTGATTGAGCCGGCACGTGGATTGAGTGCGCAATCACCAAAAAAGCCTGGTGCTATCCACAAGCTAAGACCGGCACGGCGCAGCCGGATACTGTAATCAAAGTCTCCCATGCTGTGCGTAAAGCGAGCTGACAAAATACCTGTCTGCCGCACTGCCTCAGCCGGGATCAGGCAAAGATTGCCGTTGACATAATCACAACTCAACGGCTGCTGCTGTGGGCTCAGTACCGGGCTTATGCTCAGTGGCAACCAGCGCCGCAGTGCGCGCCTGCCACCATAACTTGGTCGCTGACTTTGTGGGTCCCGCACTGTGCCAACAACCGCGCCCACAGCGCCTGATGCCTGCAGCTGATCATAACAGTGCACCAGCCGGTCTAAAGCGTCTGGTGCCAGGATCACGTCGTCATTCAGCCAAAGATAAAAATCCGGAGTCAGACTCAACGCCTGCTGCCAGCACAACCGCATGCCGCCGTTCCAGAATAGTTGACCAGTTCCGGCAATCAGCTGCACCTGCGGAAAAAGTGCCTGCACAGCGTCTGCAGTCCCGTCACTGCTGGCATCGTCCACCAGTAAAACGTCAAGCCTGATGCCAGACAGTTGCTGGGCAAATAATGACGTCAGGCAAGACAGGGTTTTGGCCTTGCGATTATGACAAGTCAGCAGCACTGCGATACTGCGCATCAAACAGACCTCAAGACTACTGCCGGTTGCCCTGCCGCCAGACTGCCGGGTGGAATGTCATTGATCACCAGAGAATTCGCCGCAATAACGCTGCCAGCCC
>CAMLNG010000273.1 GCA_946481195.1 uncultured Chromatiaceae bacterium | reverse complement strand
AGTTCCCCGGTCTGATGCCAGGCCAGCCATCCACTGCAGCCGACCAGTATCACCGCCAGCGCCAGTTGCGCGGTTAACAACAGTGCCCCTGTCCAGCGCCCGAGTTGGCGTGGTGTACCTTTACCGCTGCCGCTCAGTTGTTGTAGCGGTGAAATCCCGGGCCGCCAGATCAGGCTGAACCATAGCAACAGGACCAGCAACAGTCCCAGTGCAACAACGACATCCACGCCAGCCAGCTGCAGATCTTCAGTCATCGGCAAGGCGGTACCGGCTAATAACGGCACCCACTGTAATAACCAATGGCATAACAGCAAACCTAATCCTAACGCCGGCAGCAACCAGCTCAGATTTTCCAGTGCCAGCAGCAGCCGCTGTCTTGGCACTGAGCCGCCGCACAGTTGTTCCACAGCAAATTCGTGCTGGCGAGCGGCATATTGCGCCAGCAACAGCTGCGTCAGATTCAGCACCGCCAGCAACACCATCAGACCGGCAGCGGCGCCGGTAACAAACAGCAGGGTGGCGCTGTTGCCCAGCAGATGCTGGCGATAATCGCGCTGGTATACACCGATGCCAAACTGGTCGGCGAAATGACTGAGCTTTTTGCCAGTCGACGGTTGCTGCGACAGTTGCAAGTCCTGCAGCACTTGTGCACTGGGCTGTTGTCCATTCGGGCTGCGTAAAATCAGCAAAGTACCGGACATCAGCGAGAATTCCTGCTGCAGCATTTCATTGGGCTGAAAAAACTGCCAGATCTGCTGGCTGCGAATTGGTCCTATCATCGGTAAGGCTGTTGTTGTGGCCAGCACGCCGGCAATGCGGTATTGGCGTTGATTCAACGTCAGCGCCTGGCCAATGACTGAAGGGGTGCGCTGAAATTGTTGTTGCCATAAAGCGTCGCTGATCCAAAGTTCATCCGGATTGGCCTGCTCGGTGGATTTGCCCAGCAACAGCGGTAATCCCAGCACCTCGGCAGTGCCGGCGGCAGCCAGCCAGCTGTCAGTCTGACTGAGGCGCTGCCGGTCGGTTTTTTGCCAGTCGAGCTGACCTTTGCGTTGCAAATACCCCCACTGACCATAGGCTTTGAGCTGTCGCAGCGCCTGGCCAAAGGTGACATCGTTGATCAATGCCGGCCACTGCCAGCTGTCGCCTTTGCCCATTTGTAAATTGACCTGGTGCACACTGAGCTGTTCAGGATTGGTGATATGGGGCAAGGGTGCCAGATGTAGCTGACGGTACAGCACTGCAACCGTCAGCAGTGCTGCCAGGGTCAGTGCGAGACTCAGCACGACAGGAACGCTGCTGCGCGGTTGCATTAACAAGCGAAACAAACCCGCTTTCAAGGCATGCCAATACAACATCATGCCACCTCCTGGCGTTGCTGGTCGCTAAGCAAGCGGCCATCCAGTAACTGGATTTGCCGGCTGGCGCAGCGGGCATAACGGGCGTCATGGGTCACCAGTACAATACTGCGACCTTGCTGATGCAGCCGTTGCAGCAGTTGCAGCACGCTGTCGCCGTTTTTACTGTCCAGATTGCCGGTGGGTTCGTCCAGTAACAATAAATCCGGGTTTGTCACCAATGCGCGTGCAATGGCAACGCGCTGTTGCTGACCGCCAGAGAGCTGTGACGGGAAAAAATCCTGACGGTGGTCCACATCCATGTCAGCCAGACATTGTTGTACCAGCGGCCGGATTTGTTGCTCTTTCCAGCCGCGGTGTCGCAGCGGTAACGCTACGTTGTCATAAACACTGAGCCGGTCGATTAGATGAAATGCCTGAAATACGATGCCGATATGTTGATTCCGGATGCGGCTGCGCTGGTCCATACTCAGCGTGCTGACGTCAATCCCCGCCAGTTTTAACTGACCGCTGTCAGCACTGTCCAGTAAGCCAAGCAAATGCAGAACTGTGGATTTCCCGCAGCCCGAAGGCCCGGTGATCGCGACAAACTCGCCACGGCGGATCTGCAAATCAAGCTGTTGGATGGCCAGGGCTGCCACTTCGCCCTGGCGGAAACTTTTACATAAAGCGTGTGCTTCAATCAGTAAATCAGTCATCTGTTTTTTCTCCTGGTGCAGAATCTGAGGGTCACCATCAGGTGCCGGTGTTAATTTCGGGTTGTGGCCAGCGTGCCGGATCCGGTGCCCACAACACCTCGCCGCCATTGGCGCCTTGTTCGATAATGAGATAGCCGTTAGTGAGTGCACCAAAAGTCAATTCGCGGGCAAATGCGCGATGCTGATCTGTGCCGGCGGGTTGCAGAAAAACCCGGTGGCTTTGATGCGGTGTTAAACCTGGTAACTGGCGGATATAAGCCACGTTTTTGCGCTCGCCGAGCCGGATTTTGGCCTGGACATGCTGTGCCGGCCTGAGTTGAGCAGGCAGACTGGCTGGTAGCCGTACTTCTGCATTGACAGTGCCTTCCTGCACTATGGCCTCGATGCGGCTCAGTGTGCCGCGGATGTCACCGGCGACTGTTTGCAGCAGAACTTCTGTACCGACTGCGACTTTGTCTGCATCCCGGTGGTCCAGCTGAACTTGGGCTTTGAGCAACTGTTGACTGCCAATCCGCGCCAGCGCCTGACCCTGGGCCACACTCTGGCCCAATTCAACATCCAACTGTTGCAACATGCCATGCATCCCGGCAGTGACCGTCAGCTGTTGTTGTTGCTGGACCAGCAACTGCAGTTCTTCCTGATGTTGCTGTAACGTCAGTTGTTGTTGTGCCAGCTCGGCCTGTTGCTGCTGGCGTAACTGAATAATTTTTTGTTGCTCCAGCGCCAGCAGCTGTTGCTGCTGTTGCAGGCGGAATTCAGCCCGGCGCAGCTCGACCCGCGCAGCGATGCCTTTTTCTGCCAATTCCTGATGTAAACGAAACTCCAGCGCGCCGGCCGCAACTTCCGTTTCCAGCCTGACAACTTCAGCCTGCTGACTTAACAGCTGATGTTGTTGGGTTGCAGCAAACGCCAACAAGGTACTTTGCTGTTTGGCGACCTGATGCCTGGCGCTTTGTACCTGTAGTTTCAGTTGCGGGTTGTCTAGCTGTAATACCGGGCTGTCTGGTGTCAGCGTGGCGCCCGGTTGTTGCAAAATCGCGATGACAGTAGCACTGACTTCGGCGGTTAATAAACGCTGTTCGGCAGATTGCAGCATCCCCAGTGCGTCGCTGAACACCTGCACATCACCGAATTGAACCGGGCTATGTGGTGTATTGCCTGCACTGAGCACCGGACTGATTGGCCGCAGCAACAAAGTCGCGAGGGTGGCCAGACTGATGAGCCCGAGGGCGGGCGGTAACCAGCGCCGCCAGCGGGCGGGTGGGTCGAGTTGAATATCCATATCGCATGGTCCGGAACAATAACGCTGTGCTAGGGACTATGGAAAAGGTGTGCCAATCATTAATTTAATTAAATACAGTGACTTAAATGTTTTGCGAAAGTGCGGTTCCACACTTCAGGCCGTGCGATGTGCGAAATCGCACGGGACAAGGGGAGTTTCGGCATAGGGCGTTAGAGGAACAAGGCCAGCAACGCGGCCGCCAAGGCGGTGACGGCCAGACTCGTCTCAGACGCCGCCGGCGATTTTCAGTCGTTCCAGTTCACAGGCGATCAGGAATTCCCAGCTTTCCAGCTGGCGTTTCGTCTGTTCCAGGGTGTCGCCCCAGACATACAGACCATGGCCGCGTACCAGTACTGCCGATTGCAGTTCGCCGGCGCGCTGACGCAGCTGTGCTGCGAGCTGTGGTACTTGCGGGGCGTTGTCGAGTATCACCAGTTGCAGCGCTTGTTCGGCATTGGTGCAGCCGGCGATGCCTTTTTGCATTTCATAACCACTCACCGGATAGCCGTCGGCCCGGATCAACCGGGAAAAGACGGTGCTGCTGAGCGAGTGTGAATGCAACACCACTTTGCAGTGTGGAAACAACTGATACAAAGCGACATGTAGCGCGGCTTCTGCTGCTGACCCGCTGCTGCTGCGTAAATCGCCGTCGCGCCAGCTGATTTCACACAGGTCCTGCGGGCTGAATTCGCCATTGTCTTTGTTACCCGTGACTAAGCAACTGTGTTCTGTGGCGCGGATCGACAAATTACCGCCCGTCGCTGGTAGCCAGTTTTTTTGTGCGATCCAGCGGCCAACAGTGCAGAGCTGGATCGCATAAGGGTTCAGTTGGAGGCTGGTTGCTATGTTCATCTTTATGTTTAGACGTCTATACGTGAAACTGTCTGGAATGATAGCACCGGATAAAAAAGCGGCCAAGTCGTTTTTAGCCTGTCGGTCCAGCTGCTGGTCGGATAGTCGGGTGCGCCCCGAAGTGCTAGCATGGCCTTTTCGCAATGCAGCGCAGTGAAGGCAATCTGATGGAACTGAAAAGCAAATTACCGGCGGTTGGGACAACCATTTTTACCCGGATGTCGCAGTTAGCGCAGCAACATGGTGCGCTGAATCTCTCTCAAGGCTTCCCGGATTTTCCGGTTGAGCCCCGTCTGCTTGCGGCACTGCAGCAACAAGTGCTGGCAGGGCGCAATCAATATGCGCCGATGCCGGGTGTTATCGAACTCCGCCAACAAATCAGCAGCCTGATTAAGCGTACTTACGGCGTGCCGGTTTGTGCGGAGACGGAAATTACTATCACCAGTGGCGCCACTGAAGCCTTGTTTGTCGCCATTCAGGCATTGGTGCGCAGTGGCGATGAAGTCATTGTCTTTGATCCGGCTTACGACAGCTATCAGCCAGCGGTTGAGCTGGCCGGCGGTAAAACTGTGCATATTCAGCTCTGTGCGCCGGATTACCGGGTGGACTGGGCTGCGGTGGAGCGGCGGGTCAGTGATCGTACCCGGCTGATTATTGTCAACAGCCCGCATAATCCGACCGGCATGGTATTTACCGAGCTGGACTGGCTGGCGCTGGCGGATTTGGTGCAGCGTCATGGCCTGTTTTGTATCAGTGACGAAGTTTACGAACATATGGTGTTTGATGGCCGGGTGGCGCAAAGTGCCCGCCAGTACCCGGCGCTGGCCGAGCGTAGTTTTATTGTGTCGTCTTTTGGCAAAACCTTTCATGTCACCGGCTGGAAACTGGGTTATTGCACAGCACCGAAATTACTCAGCGTGGAGTTTCGCAAAATCCACCAGTATGTAACTTTCTCCAGCTTTACCCCGGCACAATATGCCATTGCTGAATTGCTTGAGACTGCGCCCGAACTGGTGACTGGTCTTGCCGCCTTTTATCAGCAAAAACGCAACAGTTTCCGGCAGTTACTCAGTGCTTCACCTCTGCAGCTGCTGCCGTGTCAGGGTACTTATTTTCAGCTGGTGGACTATAGCGCCGTCAGTAGTGCAAGCGATCTGGAGTTCTGCGACTGGCTGACGACTGATATCGGGGTCGCGGCCATTCCGTTGTCGGTGTTTTCACGGCAGGAGCAGGACAGCCGGATCATTCGTTTTTGTTTTGCCAAACAACCCGACACTTTAGCGCAGGCTGCCGCACG
>CAMLNG010000272.1 GCA_946481195.1 uncultured Chromatiaceae bacterium | reverse complement strand
AGAATACGCCCCCTTTGCGTCAGAGTTATGTTACTGCGTCTTGTGATGCAGGCGCCTGAAACCGGTGTTTGTAGCCGGTCAGACCCTGGGGTTTTGCGATGTTTTTCTGTGATTGTGCGGCGATAGTTTGACCACAATCTGACAACTTGGCTGGCCCCGATAACGAGGAACTACCGATGAACAACTTGCTTAAACTGAGCGGCCTCGGCCTGGCTACCATCCTGGTAGGCTGTGCTGCGGTTTATCCCTTTATGCAGGCTGATCCACGCGCAGACGCGCAGCAGCTGGCTGAATGGCAAATGCCAAGCAAATTGTCAGCACTGGAATCCGAAGATCAACTTAAATTGCTGTCCCGCCTGACTTATCCAGATACCATGCCGGCTTTGAAGGCTGTGCCTGATTTCTCTGCAATTAAAGATACTGACAGCCGGAAAAAAGCCTTTTTTGATTATTTAACTCCGTTTATCGAACGGGAAAATGCCCGGATCATTAAACTGCGCAGCCAAATTGAAGAATTGGAAGGCAAACTGCAAAAACAGCAGCAGCTGACTGTTGAAGAATATGCCTTCATTTATAGCCTGTTTGATGAATTCAAAATCGACATGATGGATGCCGATCTGGACGGTGTGCGTGAGTTACTCGCCCGCGTTGATGTGATCCCGGCGAGTCTGGTGTTAACACAAGCGGCAAAAGAGTCTGGCTGGGGAAGTAGTCGTTTTGCCATCGAGGGGTACAACTTCTTTGGTCAGTGGTGCTTCAAGTCTGGTTGTGGTGTAGTCCCTTCCAAACGCGGACAAGGCAAATATCATGAAGTTGCCGTGTTTGACCACGTTGGTGATAGCGTCAATGCTTATTTTTACAATCTCAATACTTTTTACGTCTATGAAGAGCTACGCGCTATCCGGGCAAAAACGCGCCGTGAACATGGCCATGTAGTGGCAGAAAAGCTGGCTGCAGGGCTTGCCCGTTACTCAGAGCGCGGCCAGCAGTATGTCGAAGAGATCACGGCGATGATTATCGCGACCCGCAAAATGATTGGACAAAGTTAATGCACAGTTTGACGAACGGCCTGGTGAGACGTTTCGGCGCTTGCCTGTTCATTGTGGCGTTCATGACGCCGGTACAGGCTGACACCGTGTTTAATTACGACGGTTTTTACGCCCGGATGAAAAAAAGTGAAAAGGCGGAGTATAGCGATATTACGCTGGCGTTTTTGTTACAAAAAGCTGGTAGCACTGAGCGTTGTATCATTGATTCTGCCGCTATCACGACCGATATCAGTTCAGAGCCGCTGACTTTGGCGGCAAACGGTGAGCTGCTGCTGCCGTACAATGAGCTGCTGAACAGCCGAAAAGCGCTGATCCAGCTGAAACAGCAATCAGATGCAGTGCCATGTGATCTGAATTTTCGTCTGCGTAGCCGTTTACCGCTCGATAAAACGCTGACGCTTGCGCAGCTGCATAAAACTCAGCAGCAGTTTGATAGTTTACTCAAAGATCTGGCTGGCTTAGGCAAGTACTTCCTGCCGGACATGATCGGCGTTACAGCGCTCTTCAACCAGGAAGCCTTGATTGAACAGGTACCGCACGTCTTGCTGGACCGTGTGCAATGTGAAGGCAAACAATGCCATATCGACCTGACAGGGCTTGATGCCAATACTGTGACAGAGATTAGTTTTAAGCAGGCTCCTGAGTATCTGGTGCCATTGCTGCAACGCTAATTCACATTTGCCGTGCCTGAACTGGTTCTGCTGACCCATGCCACTGAATTCGACCGGCCGAGTAATACCGGCCGGTTAGTACTGCAAACCGCACAGGCAATTGCTGCCGGGCAGACCCAGGCCGACGGGGTTCAATGGCAGGTCAGGGCGCCGCTTTGGCAACGTACCCAGCCTGATCCGGTGTTATTGCAAAACCTCAAAGTCAGCGCAGCTTCGCAAACACAATCTTATGTGCTGCTTTATCCGGCGGCGGATGCGATTGTGGTTGATGTAGATAAAGCTGACGGTGATCCAGCACAGACTGATGCCTTACCCGCAGGTTTTATTCTGCTGGATGCAACCTGGCAGCAAGCACAAAAAATGTATAACCAAAGCCCGTATCTGCACCACCTGGCAAAATGGCAGATAAAGTCGGCTCAGCCTTCGGTTTACCAGCTCAGAAGGAATCAAAAGCAACAAGGCTGGTGTACGGCTGAGTTGATTCAGCTGTTGTGGCAGTACACAGGTGCATGCGAAGCAGCCGCAGAGCTGGCGGAGCGGTTCAGTGGCTTTAACCAGCGTAAATAGCTATGTTGCTCTAAGGCGTTGAGTTACCACTGCGCCGGACCAATTTGGCGGGCTGGGCATGACAAATCAACACCAGCATCAGCAGGGTCAGAAATAACAGGGCATTTGCCGGCGACTGCAAGCTAAAGTCGACGGTGCTGTGTAATGCCATATGGCACAACGCCATCAGAGCACCAAAGCAGAGGCCCCGTTCCAGTTTATGCTCATGACTGCGCATAACCTGCAATGCCAGATATCCCAGCCAAACTAACCAAGCCAGCAGCAAGACGGTTACTGGCAGTCCCAGTTCAATGGCAAATTGCAGATAATCATTGTGCGCGTGGTCATAAAAACCACTATAAGCCTGCGGCTGCATGGCCGGGAACAAGGTATAAAAAGTGCCGCCACCCGAACCTGTCCAGCCATACTCGCCAAGCAGAGGCAGGGCATCCTTCACAACTTCATCACGGGCTTCACTACTAAATGCGGTGTCCTGATATCGCTGTTGCAGCTTATCCAAACCAAACATTGAACTGACCAGCACCATATCCAACAATAAGATGCTGATGACTAAAGGCTTTAATAGTGCCGGTGGCCTTTTATAGAACCACATGGCCAATACAGCGACCGAGATTAATGCGGTAAAAAACGCGGCATTACCCATACGTGAGCGTGACATCACCAAGCCAATCACCATCAGAATCATCGCAAGGCGCAGCATCATCTTTGCACTTAACAGTGTTTTTAACATGTCTCTGAATAGCTGATGCCAGCTGCGTTGCGTGCGTTCACTGGACAGTTGTGATAACAGCAGGCCGATAGCGACCGACAGGGATAGCGCCAGATAATTGGCAAAATGATTCTGATAAACAAAAGAGCCACGGGCCCGGTTACCTTCGCTCATGCCAATGATTGGCGACGCGTCAAAATGGGCGAGCTGAACCACGACACCATAGAATGCCTGCAGGGCACCGGAAATGACGACAGCAATAGCAAGCAACCGCAGACGTTGGTGATTGGTACAATAATTCAGCACTAAAAAGCACCACAGCAGAAAAAACAAGGTTTTGCTGGCCATCACGGCAGTTTGGTACGCATCGGCGGAGGGTAAAAATTGTAAGCTCTGTAACGTCAGCCACACCAGCAGTAACAGCATAGGTGTAAGCGGCAGCCAGAATTTTCGCCCGGTTAACAACGCAGTAGAGGTATTCCAGCAGTGGAGTAAATGGAGCGCAAAGGTACCTCCAATCAAAAGTTGCAAAATGCCCCAGGCCCAGGCGCGGTTAGAACCTAAAGGGATTGGCGCCCATATCAGAATGGCGCAGAGTAAGATAAAAATGAACCTGCTGAGGATACTGACCTGCATACAGCTGTTGCTCTGGGAAATATAAATGTGCAGGCTTGAAGATAACTGCGTAAGCTTTTGTTTGCCATAGCTTTAGTAATAAAAAAAGCCCCAGTGGGGCTTTTTCGCTAGAACAGTGATCAGGAGCCGGACGCTAAAGAGGGATCACCGGTACCAGTACCACCACCTGCACCAACACCACCTGGCGCCGGAGCCGGAACTGCGCTCACTACTGGTGTCCCTGCACCTGCGGCAGTTGCCGCTTTTAACGCATTGCTGACCAGTGCAGGATCCAGGTTCGCGGCGATAGCCAGCGCAGTTATCGTATCCTGATCAACACATGCTGTATTGATTGAACGCAAGACTTCTTCAGCTTTTACCGGGTCATTTGCCACTTGTTCCAGCGCGAACTCGATGACCTTTTCCGCAAGTTGCGGATTACAGGTTTTCAGTTCAGTCATCTGTGCGACAAACTCGCCAACGGTTTTGCCTTCAGCCTGAGCACTGGCAAACATCGCTGCAACATCTGCTTGTTGTGCCACAGCCTGAAAGGTCAGGAACTGGGCTGCAAGGCTAAATAATGCGATCTTTACAACTTTCATATGCGGCTCCGCACAAACACTGAACAAAAATCTTCTAGCACTATAACGGACTGCTGGCGAATTTGCAGCCGTTTTTTTCGCTAAATTGTTGAAAACTGATAGGGTGATGTAAAGCTCGTCCTTGCAGAGCGTCTACGCGCAGACGCTGACAATGGTCGATTTGGGCTTGAGTTTCGACTTGTGCGGCAATCACCCGAATGCCAATGCCGTGACAGATATGCGTCATAGTTTCGACAAAAAAACGGGTATCAGCTTCGTCCAGCGCCCGGATAAAGCTGCCATCGATTTTTATGAAATCGACATTGAGCCCCTGCAGGTAGCGGAACGAACTGAAACTGGCGCCAAAACGTTCAATGGTGACAGCGGCACCCGCTGCTTTGACCCGGTCAAAAAACTGTTTAGCAGACCCTATAGCACCTAGCGTTGCTTGTTCATTCACCTCAAACACCAGTTGCGGCAATTGCGCCTGATTAGTGCTGATAGTGTTAACCAGCCACAACGTAAATTGCTCGTCATGCAAAGCGCTTTTACTCAGGTTAATGGCAAAACGACCACTGAGGCCCCGGAGCTGGCTGAGGATATAACTGACCAGTGCTTTATCAAGCAATAATGACACACCAAGCCGCTCTGCCATCGCAAACACATCAGCGGAAGCCAGCTGCTGGCCATGGCTGGAAAAACGAACAAATGTTTCGATGTAAACCAGCTCTTGCTGCTGATACACCGGTTGCACTTCAAGGCTGAACATCTGCGCCATTTCGTGAGAGACTTGCAGGCTGGTATCAGAGAAACCGGCAGAAGTGTCTGACACCACGGAGCGCGTAAACTGATGCAGGATATCCTGCCAGCTGCTGCGGCTAAGCGGCAGTTCGGCATTCAGGCCCTGCGTGGGCTCTGCCGGGTGCAGTTGTTGCCGTGCCTGTTCACTATCGAGCCGGCTTAAGGTTGCGCTGAGATCCTCACCCGGGTTCAGTTTGCGCATCACCACTGCAGCAAAACCGCTTGGATACTGCTCGGTTCGGGCAATTTCGAAAGTTTGTTGTAAGCCGCGGCGGAAATCGTCTGCGCTGCTTTGGCCGGCCCGCAGCAATACGGCAAATTCAGAACCGGAGATACGGAACAGCTGGGCAGAGTCTTGCCCCCGCACATGGTGCAGCAGCAGATCTGCGGCTTTTTGCACATATAAATCGCCGGCAGCATAACCCTGCTGGTCGTTTACATGCTTCAGTGAACTCAAGGCCACCAGCATCATATAATGCTGATCATCTTCGTTAC
>CAMLNG010000271.1 GCA_946481195.1 uncultured Chromatiaceae bacterium | reverse complement strand
CCCACCCTGAGCTACCAGACGACTGCCGACGACAATACCGACTGGGTGCAGCTGTTTGTCACCGAACGCGCACAGCTGGCCATGCTGTTACAACAGCTGCGCCTTTGCTTAAAACCTGACGCGGTGATTTGGGTCAGTTGGCCGAAACAGGCGGCGAAACAGCCTACCGACATCCGTGAAAATGATATCCGCGACATCGCGCTGCCATTGGGGTTCGTGGATATTAAGGTCTGTGCGGTAGATGCGGTCTGGTCCGGTTTAAAGCTGATGCTGCGCCGTGAATTGCGTTAAAAGTTCCCTGCAACCATGGTGCAACAATTCCACTGGCGCCGGCTGCATGCCAAGGCAGAAAAACCGCATATTTATTTGCAAAGCAATGCAGCGACGCAGCCACTGCAGCGGCGTGAATGCTGCTGAGCGCAAATTCGCACTGTCAGCAGATTTTCACTGGAAAAAAACCAGATTTCAGGTATCTTGTGCAGGTTTTCCAGCCCGGCGCAGCGCCGGGTCAGCCGAAGCAAATTTCAAACCTGAATTGCCATACCAAACTGCATATCTGTGCAGCCAGGTGCCGCTCCTTTTGTTGGAGTCCCTGTTGAGGAACCGCCCATGCGTTTTTATTTTCCTATTGTGATCATCGATGAAGATTTCCGCTCTGAAAACACCAGCGGATCCGGCATTCGCGAGCTGGCCAGTGCCATCGAAGCTGCCGGCATGGATGTGGTTGGTTATACCAGCTATGGCGATTTAACGTCGTTCGCCCAGCAACAAAGCCGGGCCGCCGGTTTTATTCTGTCGATTGACGATGAAGAGTTCGGCAGCGGCAGTGCCGAAGAAGCGCAATCCGTGCTGGCGCAACTGCGTAGTTTCGTGGAACAAATCCGCCACCGTAACCCGGATATCCCGATTTACCTCTACGGCGAAACCCGCACCGCCCGGCATATTCCGAATGACATTCTGCGTGAACTGCATGGTTTTATTCATATGCACGAAGACACGCCGGAATTCGTTGCGCGCCACATTATCCGCGAAGCGAAAAGCTACCTTGACAGCCTGGCACCGCCGTTTTTCCGCGCCCTGACCCATTATGCGCAGGACGGCTCTTATTCCTGGCACTGTCCGGGGCACTCTGGTGGTGTGGCCTTTTTAAAATCGCCGGTTGGCCGGATGTTCCACCAGTTTTTTGGTGAAAACATGCTGCGCGCCGACGTCTGTAACGCCGTTGATGAATTAGGCCAGTTGCTGGATCACACAGGCCCTGTTGCAGCTTCTGAGCGCAACGCCGCCCGGATCTTTAACTGCGACCATTTATTTTTCGTCACCAACGGCACCTCCACCTCGAACAAAATCGTCTGGAACAGCACCGTCGCGCCGGGTGATATTGTGGTGGTGGACCGTAACTGCCACAAATCGATTCTGCACGCCATCATGATGACAGGCGCTGTGCCGGTATTCCTGATGCCAACCCGTAACCATTACGGCATCATCGGCCCTATTCCACGCAGTGAATTCGAACCTGCGACCATTCGCCGCAAGATGGAAGCGAACCCCTTTATCCGCGAAATTCTGGCGAAAGATCCAAACGTCAAACCGCGCGTGCTGACCATCACTCAAAGTACCTATGACGGTATTTTGTATAACGTCGAAGAAATTAAGACGCTGCTCGATGGTGAAATTGAAACGCTGCACTTTGACGAAGCCTGGTTGCCGCACGCCGCCTTCCACGACTTCTATGGCGATTATCATGCCATCGGTGAAGGCCGGCCGCGTTGTGATACCTCGATGGTATTCGCCACCCAGTCCACCCATAAATTGCTGGCCGGTATTTCCCAGGCTTCACAAATCCTGGTGCAGGACGCCAATCAGAACAAACTCGATACGCACCTGTTTAACGAAGCTTATCTGATGCACACCTCGACCAGCCCGCAATACGCCATTATCGCCTCTTGCGACGTGGCGGCGGCCATGATGGAAGCGCCTGGCGGCACAGCATTAGTGGAAGAGTCGTTAGACGAAGCGCTGGAATTTCGCCGTGCGATGCGTAAAGTCGACCAGGAATATGGCGACGACTGGTGGTTCCGCGTCTGGGGCCCGGATGATTTAACTGACGAAGGCCTGGATGAACGTGCCTCCTGGATGCTGCACGCGGACGAGAACTGGCACGGCTTTGGTGATATCGCTGAAGGCTTTAACCTGCTCGACCCGATCAAAGCCACTATTCTGACGCCGGGCTTAAACGTCGATGGTAACTTCTCCGACAGCGGTATTCCGGCGGCGATAGTTGCTAAGTACCTGGCTGAACATGGCGTGGTGATTGAGAAAACCGGTCTGTATTCGTTTTTTATCATGTTCACCATCGGCATCACCAAAGGCCGCTGGAATACCATGGTCACGGCGCTGCAGCAGTTTAAAGACGATTACGACAAAAATGCACCGCTGTGGCGCGTTCTGCCGGAATTTATCCAGAAGTTCCCGCAATATGAACGCATTGGCTTAAAAGATTTGTGTGATCAAATTCACGAAATCTACAAGGCCAATAACATCGCCAAGCTGACCACTGAGATGTATTTGTCTGAGATGGTGCCGGCGATGAAACCGGCCGATGCTTTTGCCAAAATGGCGCACAAAAAAATCGAACGGGTGCCGCTGGATGAATTAACCGGCCGTATTACCGCCGTGATGTTAACGCCATACCCTCCTGGCATTCCGCTGTTGGTGCCGGGCGAAGTCTTTAACGAGACTATCGTCAGCTACCTGAAGTTTGCCCGTGAGTTTAACCACAAGTTCCCGGGTTTTGAGACTTATATTCATGGCCTCAGCACCATGCAACAGGACGGTAAACTGGTGTATTACGTCGACTGCGTCAAAGTCTGATCCAACTGAAAGACCAATAACAACGCCGGCTATTGCCGGCGTTGTTTTATCAGTAAGTTCAAGCCCGCTTAATCTGGTCACCGCCTTCGCGTTTGGCCTGATACATGGCGCTGTCCGCACTGTGAAGCAATTGTCTGCCGTCCGCGCCATGCTGCGGAAACAAAGCAAGGCCAATACTGGGGGTGGTCAAAAACTGCTGACCAGCCAGTAGAAATGGCTGAGCCAGCGCCTGCCTGATTTTTTCCGCGACCCGTAACGCAGTATCGGCCTGATGCAATTGTTCGAGCAATACCACAAATTCATCGCCGCCAAAGCGGGCAACAGTGTCGGTTTGGCGCACGACCTGCAAAATACGTTGTGCTGTCTGTTGCAGCAGCAAATCACCGACTGCGTGACCAAAGTTGTCATTGACCTGTTTAAACCGGTCCAAATCCAAGTATAACAGTGCCAGCGGTTGTTCGTCTCGACTGGCTCTTTGTAGTGCAGATTGCAGCCGATCCAGTAACAAAGTACGGTTAGCAAGACCGGTCAAACTGTCATAAAGCGCCAGTTGCTGCAGGCGCAGCAGCATTGTTTTGCGTTCGATCGCCGCGCCAAGCTGCACAGCCAGAAAATCTAACAACACCAAATCAGCGTCCTGATATGCCAAACCTGTACCGGGATGGAGCAACAGTACGCCCTGCAGACTTTCAGCCCCCGGTAGTGGCAGCGCCAGCCAACCGTGATTCTGATCTGGTTGTGCCCATTGCCGTTTGCCGGATAATGCCACTTGTCGACACAGCAACTGCGTGTCCACTTCAGGCGCCGCACCATGCTGGGCGTCTTGCGCTACCGGCAGAATTTGCCACTGCGTGTCAGCAGCATCGCCAACCGCAATGTGCAGATGCTGCAGGGGTAACAGTGGTTTGAGTAAAGTTGCTATCCGCTGATACAAGGCTGCTAAATCGTCAGTCTGATGCGTGGCTTCAGCAATCGCATATAGTAGCTGCTGCCGTGCTTGCGCCAGACGAACCGTACTGATATCGCGGGCCACCCCGACCCGAACCTGTTCTGTTGCAGAACGACGTGCCGACCAGGACAGATACACTGCTTGCCCCTGTTTATGCCGGTAACGATTTTCAAAATGAACCAGACTTTGCCCCTGGATCACCGCCTGCGCTTTGCTCAGTGTGTCTGCAACATCATCCGGCCAGATATAGTCCCGCATCGGTTTACCAATCAGTTCAGCCGGCGTGTAACCTAAAATTTGCTCCACACTGGCACTGACATAGACAAAACAGCCGGCATCATCGACGACACACAACATGTCCAGCAGCAGATCCAGATAATTGCCAAGCAACTGCACATTACGATATGACATCAACACTCCGGAAACAGCAACAAAGGTCCTTTACTGCCAGCATAACGCAGTGCGCTGTTGACTTCATCGCCCTGCCGACAGTTTCCGGCGAAAAACCGCCGGAATACCGGACTGTACTGCATACTGAAACATTTCAGCCATCTAAACTTCCAAATTTCTCTTTTCATCATCCTGCTTTTCAGGTCTACTGCGGTAAATCAGTTACAACAGAGGGCGCTATGTTTAAAGTAAATCAGTATTTTGATGGCAAAGTGACGTCCATCGCTTTTGCCGGTGAACAGTTGCCGGCCACAGTCGGCGTGATGGCTCCGGGTGAATATGAATTTGGTACCAGTCAGCATGAAGTGCTGACCATTGTCAGTGGTGCGCTGACGGTATTGTTGCCTGGTGAGAGCCAGTGGCAAACCTTTGCTCGCGGTTAGTCATTTGCGGTCGCAGCCGGACAGAAATTCCAGCTGAAGGTCAGTCAGGACACTGCCTATCTGTGTACTTATGCTGACTAAGCAAACGACAGCTTTTATTGCTGAATATCCCGGCGCTGGCCGGGATTTTTTTTCTGTGGCCGGAAAAAACAGGCACAATAGCTGATCTGTTGCACTGTAATCCGAAGGATCTGCTATGCGCGGCATGCGCTCCACCGCCAAACAACCTGAACCAAGCCGCCGTCCGGAAGCCGCGAGCCTCGGCGAAACTATTCGTTATATGCGGCCTTATTTTGCCGCTTTTCCCTGGCATGTGACAGGTGCCATTCTGGCATTGATCGCCGCCAAAGCCGCCACGCTGGCACTGCCTTATGGCCTGAAACTGATTATCGATGCGCTGGACCCGAGCCCGGCGCTGATCCGCAACGCCATCTGGGATGTGGTCGCCTGGAACCGGGCAGCGACCGTGCTGCTCACCGATTACGGCGCGCTGCCGCCGGAAGAGCGCAACGTGCTGCGCTTCATCTTCCTCGATCCACGCGTGCGCGCCGCTCAATATGACTGGGAAAGTGTCGCCCGCTTCTTCGTCGCCGCCTTCCGCGTCGATGCCGCCCGCGCCGGTGCGGCGGCCGAAGTCGAGCCGCTGGTCGACGAACTCTGCCGCAAAAGCCCGGAATTCCTCGCCATGTGGCGCGACAACGACGTGCGCACCCACGGCGAGGGCGCCAAGCACATCAAGCACCCGGTGCTCGGCCTGCTCTCCTTTGAATATTCGGCCTTCCAGGTGGACGGGCGGCCGGACCTCAGCATGGTTGTGTATAATCCGGCGACGGCGGAGGAT
>CAMLNG010000270.1 GCA_946481195.1 uncultured Chromatiaceae bacterium | reverse complement strand
GTAGCGTCTTGTGCTGCCAATACCGCCTGCAGCCGTTGCTGCGCTTCGTTGCCCAGCACAGCTGCGGCGTCGGCGAGCATTTTCTGCAACCGTTGCCGCCAGCCATTAAGTGCATCCTGATAACCGGTGCCCAGAAAGGCCAGGTCCGTCAGCTCCACCAATAAATTGGTCACCCCATGCGGTGCAGATAAAACCAGTCCAACCGGCTCGGTTTGCGGTTGCGACCGCACAATAGCCGCAACTTCCAGAAACCGCGCCACAGACGCTAACGACGAACCCCCAAACTTAAGCACCCGCATTTTTTGCTCCTCAGATAAAACGCAAAAGGCCCGTGACTGTTGAGGTCACGGGCCTTTTCTCAAGACAATACGCCGCCGACCTCCTACCCCGCAGGGCTGGTGGTAATAATCGTGGTGGTTGTATTGATATTTTTGGTATATTTCATGCGTCTTATATGCGCATTGTTTTAGACGTCTGTCAATCTAAATGTGTAGATTAATTTCAGTTCGCCTTTTTCTGATAGTCCGTTTCGCCGGCCTGATAACAACATACCCGGTTCCGGCCGGTTCTTTTCGCGTTGTATAATGCCATGTCTGCGCAACGAATTAAATCATCGTGCAGGAAATGTTGTTTCGGCTGAAATTCCGCGACGCCCATACTGAGCGTCGCTCTGATAGTCTGCTGGTTAAACAGCATCGAATAATCGGCCACAGCCCGGCAAATCCGTTCAGCGACCTCAGCAGCCCCTTCCAGGCCAGTGTCAGGCAAAATAATGCCAAACTCTTCACCGCCATAACGGCCGAGTAAATCAGAATCCCGCAGCAGGCTGCCGATAAACGATGCCAGCTCGACCAAGACAAAGTCACCGCCCAGATGGCCATATTTGTCATTCAGATCTTTAAATTTATCCAAATCAAACAAAATCAGGCTGAGTGAATGCTGGTAACGCTGGGCGCGGTGAATTTCCTGTTTCAGCTGCTCTTCCCAATAACGGCGGTTCTGTACTTTGGTCAGGCCGTCCTGCCGGTTGGCTTTTTCCAGTTCTATCAGGGTGCGGCTTAAATGCTGCTGATACACAAATGCATCAGTAGCGTCTTCAATCAGAATACAAATCAGCGGTTGTTCATGTTGTGCTGTGGCGAGCGGCAGCATAGTACAGTTTTGCGCCATGTACTGACTGCTGCTGGTGATAGGCCGTAAATGCGGCAATTTGAAAACATACTGGCGTTGTTCCCAACTGCTGAACGCCGGCGAATTTAAATCCAGTACACTCATCAGTTTACGTTTGAGCCAGGCTTCCGGCAGATCGGCAAACACACTAAACAGCGACTTCCCTGCGACTTCGCTCAGTTGCAGATTGCCATGCCGTTCAATAAAGGCATTCAGATAACGGATATTATATTCATCATCAATGACGATGACGCCGCTATTGAGAGCAGCAAGGACCGGATTACAGAGCATCTCCTGAAACATCAATAGGCTTCCAGGATCCGGTCCAGGATGTTTTTGATATTACTGACCGCCTCACCGGGGATCAGCAAAATCATGTCGCAGTTAAAGGAGTGATCGATAAGCTGATAACTGATATCCACTTTTAATGCATGCTCCCAGTGAAACGAGGTATTTTTCAGCACGTCAGCAACATTGCCGTGGCGCGACGACAGTATTCTGGGCGCAGAATATGACAAGCTGTTTTCAATCTGGTCGGCTAAACCGTTTAAGAAGGTGGTGGTCAAAATAGAGCTGATGTCAGTCAACATTTCAATTTCCGACACATCACCGGCTTCATAACCCAGCAAAGCAGAAATTTTGTGCGCGTTTTCCATCTGATACAGCACTATAGCTTCGCCACGAACCCCTTCATTACCAAAAAAACCCTGGCTGACTAATGCAGCTTCAGCATCCTGATAACGGTTTTCAAATTCTTCCGGAATATGCATAGCGCCGACTAACGCAATCGAAGGCACCTGTAAATGCACAAAGGTATTGAGGAAACGCGCCAGTTTGTCGCTGGCTAGCCCCATAGCGACGTTGATGATTTCCTGCAGGCAGTCGCGCTGCTCTTCACTGAAGCCGAGTTTATTCATATGAAACCATACTGTTTCAGCACGCCGATGATTTTATCTTCATTCACCGGTTTTTGTACAAAAGCCAAAGCACCAAGCTCCATCACCCGCTTTTGCATTTCCGGCTGGATATCTGCAGAAATCACAATAACAAAACAATCAATGCCTTCGGCTTTAATCGCTTCGAGTACACCAATACCATCCAGTTCCGGCATAGTTAAATCAAGAAACACCAGGCCAATTTCCTGACTGCGCAGCACAGTCAGCGCTTCCAGACCATTGCCGGCAGTCTGAAATTCCGCATCGAATGTTTCCGGCAGACTTTTTCGCACTTGCTTACGGGCTAAAATTGAATCGTCACAAATCAGGACTGGCAACGCCATGCAGAACGGCCTCTGTTTTTCTAATAATTATTTGAAGTTACGGGCAAAATATAACCACTTGCCCCCTTGATTGCAACATCCGTACACAGGCTATTGTAAATTGCTACAGCGGTTTTCCGGAGAATCCGGCGACCTGTGAAATGAAATTGGACTATAGTTTGCCAGCCACGACGCGATGTTGCTTTGCGATCCGTTTGTCTCGTCACACACAGTGGGCAAATAATGTAGTAAAGTATTTTAATTATTGTTTTTTTTAGCTAATTTTATAGCATTGGCTGGCAGCTCCAGAGATCTACTGGCGGCGCATTCAGAATTCACAGGATGTCAGATGCAACAAAAAAGCCTTTCGCGTAAGCTGCTGACTAAAGTGTTGTCAGTGTATTTCATCCTGACCTTTGTCGTGACCCTCGGCCAAATTGTCGCCGAATACTTCAACACAAAAAATCACATCAACGGCGAACTTGCCACCCTGCAACAGACAATTTCCGGTTCGCTGACGCGAGCGATTTGGGAACTCAACACCCAGCAGGCGCTGATTATTGCTGACGGCCTGTTAGCTATTCCGTCGATAGAAGGCATCATTGTGCGGGATGACAGTGGCGCGGTGATCACCCAGCTTGGCCAATATGTGGATATCAGTGAGCGTTATAGTAATCAGCTGGTGAAAGAAGGCGTGCGCCTGACCGAACAACAAAGCGGTTTGTTTGGTTATACCTTCCCGCTGATTTTTGAATTTTCCGGCCGCGCCACGCAAGTGGGTGATGTCACACTGTTCTCCAGCCGGACTATAGTGCTGGACCGAATCAAAATCGGTATTTATTTCCTGATTGGCAACGCGGTACTCAAAACGACTTTTCTGATTATTCTGTTCCTGATTGCGTTTCGTAAACAACTGACCTTGCCATTGGCTGAACTGACGCAACAAATTGAAGAATTAGAGCTGGATAATCTCGAAGGGACCAAAGTCGAAATTCAGCATGGTGATACCAATGAACTCTCTGTCATGGCCGACGCCTTTAACCGGCTGATTGCCAGGGTACAGGATTACAAAGGCCAGCTCGAAAGCACGCAAAAGCAGCTGCTGCAAAGTAATGAAAAACTCGACCAGCATAATCTCATTCTGGAGCAGGAAGTCGCGCGCAAAACATCTGGCCTCAGTCAGGCCATGATGGACTTGCAACAGCAAAAGCAAGAGCTGGAAGTGAAACAACAGGCGCTGCGGGAAGAAATCGAGCGCCGCCGTCATACCGAAGACGCACTGCGTAACAAACAAACCGAGCTGGAAAAACTGGTGAATGACTTGCGGCAAGCGCAAGACCGGTTAGTGCAGTCGGAAAAAATGGCTGCGCTTGGTGGACTGGTTGCCGGTATTACCCACGAGGTCAATACACCTGTAGGTATTGGTGTCACAGCGACCAGCTTCCTCGCCGAAAAACTGGCAGCATTAGAGCATTCGTATCAGGAAAAGAGCCTGTCGCCCAAAGCGCTGGAACATTTTATTGAAGAAGCCAAACAAGGCACTGAGCTGTTAAACACCAATCTGGTGCGGGCTTCTGAACTGATTGCCAGCTTTAAACAAATCGCGGTGGACCAAACCAGCGAAGCGATCCGCACTATTCAGTTGCAGGATTATCTGAATGAAATTATCCGTTCACTGCAGCCCCACTTCAAAAAAACCAAACACCATATCGAAGTGAACTGCCCGGAAAACCTGGTGCTGAGTTGTCCGGCAGGCGCCATTTCGCAGATTTTTACCAACCTGCTGATGAATTCCCTGATCCATGGTTTTGAAGACATGGAAGAAGGCAATATCAACATCACAGTCATTGATGAAGGCAACATCGTTGACATCAATTACAGTGACAATGGTAAAGGCTTAACCGCAGAGCAGCTGGAAAAATTGTTCCACCCGTTTTTTACCACCAAGCGGGATCAAGGCGGCAGTGGTCTTGGCACTCACATTACCTATAACCTGGTGCGCCAGACGCTCGGCGGCAGTATTCAGGTGCGCAGTGAACCAGGTCAGGGCCTGGCTTACCATATCCGTTTCCCTAAAGTGCTGAAACGTTGAGCAATCACCTGACCAGCGGCGTTGCTTTGTGACGTCGCCTGGTTGTCGCCTCCTTCTTTCCGGTTATACTGACCCCCTTTTCAGAATTTCGGACCCTGCTGACTATGTGGTTTAAAAACCTGCGTGTATATCAAATTACTGAACCGTTGAACCTCAATATCGATAAATTGGATGCAGCCTTGGCTGAGCATAAATTTACGCCATGCATGGGCCAGGATGCGCTGAAACTTGGCTTTACCTTCCCGCTGCATCCCAGTATCAAATCCTATGCCCACCAGCTTGAGCACCTGTTTGTATTTGCCCTGAAACGTCAGGAAAAAGTCCTGCCGGCGGCCGTGATCAATGAAGAACTGCAGCCAAAAATCGATGCACTCGAAGCCGAAAAAGGCCGGCCATTAGGACGCAAAGAAAAACAGGCGCTGAAGGAAGAAATGATCCAGACCTTGTTGCCTCGTGCGTTCAGCCGCTCCACTGTGACGCAGGCGATTTATGATGCCAAAAACAACTGGTTTATTGTCAACACCAGTTCTGCCAGCCGTGCTGAAGACTTACTTGCATTGCTGCGCAAAGCGCTGGGGTCTTTACCGGCAGTGCCATGGATTGACAGCAATCAACTCAGTCAATCGATGCAACAATGGCTCAGTAATCAGGCTTTGCCGGCTGGCTTCAGTCTTGGCCATGACGCTGAACTGAAAGCACCGGATGAAGAAGGTGCCAAAGTTCGCTTCAGCAACCATCTGCTGACCACTGATGAAGTGCAGAGTCATCTTGAAGATAAACTGGTGACGAAGTTAGAGCTGGTGCAACCAGAGCTGCTGAGCCTGATGGTTTGTGAGGATGGCAGCATCAAAAAGCTGCAGTTTGAAGAACTGCTGGCGAATAAAAATGATGAACTGGGCTGGGAAGATTTAGTCCTGCGGCTTGATGCCGATTTGTTGGTGATGTCCAACGAACTGGCGCAGGTACTGCAAGTGATCAAAGACCAGGTTCAGCCGCTGGTGAAAGCCTGAATCCAGAGCGGGGCGAGCCC